>QIAR01000502.1 GCA_003225595.1 Acidobacteriota bacterium
GATGAACGCAAAGTGAAATCCTGCCGTGTTTGCAATCGCTTGCATGCGGGCCTCTTGCGGGGTCGCTGGGGGAACGGGTTGGGTCTGGGTTGGAGGTGTGTCGTTGTCGTTTAGTGGAATGGCGGGCTGGTTCTCAATGGTGAAAGGTCCCTTGAGCTTCACCCCGAAATCAGGGTTCTTGCCGCTGCGGTACCGGGTATACCAACTAAGGTCGACGTTGAGCCTGAGCAGGTTTGTCAGCCTTCCGATATTCTTGGCACCGGTCGCTTGATCTATAGGAAAATCAAAAATTCGTTTCAGGAGGTGGCGTGACGTAGGCGTTTACACTGATATTGGAAGGCTGTTTTGCTGAGCAAAGGAAGCTTGTCTCTCGAGGAGAATGAAAGGGGAGAATGGCGACAAGCATTCTCCACGTCCGGGTTTAGGGCCTGCATCATCGCCCACAAATCCGCACTCGTGAGAACCTTGTGCATCTCGCCTCCAGTGGATGAGTCAAGGCACGCATTACCGAAGGCGTGGGCAGCTACGGGACGACGGGTTTCAAGCGACGTGACCAAGACATACGTTGACCGCGGCTATCGATCAACGGATCTACCCCGAAGTACTTCCGAAGTGAGTTCCGCCAACTCAACCGTTTTGGGCGAGGGCGCTTCTCTTGGCCCACGAGTGCAAACACAGCAGCGGATGTCCGATTTCTCGCGCGAGGCGCCAACAGGCCAAAGTAGCGAATGGCGTGTCGGTATCGATCCGGGATGTGCTCGGCCAAAGCAGCAACGAAGCCCTGGAGCGAATACCTGGTTTTCACGCTCCGCTTCTGCTTCTTATCCTTCGTCCAAAACTCGACTTCTCGATCTGTGACCCTTAAAAGACGGCTCTGAGCAATTGATGGTCGGCGAGCGTACCGTGCTGCGTATTGTAAGAAGTGCCGCTTCGACATTGACTCGCGTATGTAAATGATCCACCTGGGGCGTTCGTACTCGGACTTGAGAATCCGGCTGAGGTCTTTACCATCCCGGTTCGACTTAAGTACGTGCCTCTTGAGCGCCTCGCGGAGGAAAGTGATGACGGCAAAGCGCCACATGCGCATCAACGAGTCCTTATTGAATCGCAGCGAAGCAATCCAGCGGCCTTCAGCCTCTTGGAGTCCACCGGCAGACACCAAAATGTGGAGATGAGAATTGAAATTTAGGTATCCGCCGAAGGTATGGGGCACCACCATGATTAGCAAGCGAACACCATACTTAGCTTTCATCCACTGCTCTATGACTGCGGCTCCCAGCGCAGGCAGGTCGTGAAGCAGATGGCGGTTCTGCTTAAAGATGGGCCAGAGAAGGCTTGGCATCGTAAACACAAGACCGGCATAGGGAATATCGGGAAGTGCAGACCATTGCTCCCGTTGCCACAAAAGCGTGGCGCGATACCCGCAACTCGGGCAAGCAGGCGACTTGCAGGTGTGGTAGACGAATTTCTCTTCGGTTTCTGAAGAAAAAACTTCCGCGCCTAATGCGGGGGTCCGGCAATCGAGCATTTTTGCGAAGTTTTCGCGGACGGCGGGGCGGGTCTCGGGTTGATCCCACAGATCTCGGGAAGCCTCCAAAATTTGCCTTAGTAACTCTCGGTCGCGCATCGAGTTGTTATTCCTCCAACGCCCCAAAGGTTTGCATAGCCCCTTGGGTCAGAAAAGCGATGCTACCTGGAACGTTTATGACGATCACGGCAATCGAATCGAGTTCCCTGGATTCGGCTATAGCGGAACCTCTGAGCAGATCCCCCAGAGTCCGTGGCGTCGGCGGAGTTGGCGAGCGTTTCTCCACATGTGTCCTGATGAGCTGACGGACAGTTCTCTTAGTGCCTTTCTTGGCCTGATCGAGATGCAATTCGTTTAACTGTTCTTCAGGTGAGAGATCTCTCCACCGCCATGCCTTATGTAGGCTTATTTCCCCGGCTTGTGCCGCCTGCTGGACCTTGGGATGCGCAGTCTTCATCAGCTGTTCAAACTTGGTCACATTCCCCGTAGACACGCCAGCCTCGATCGCGATCTGAGAACGGACATTAACTTTTGTCAAATTTGACAAACCGTCTTCTTGACCATGGGCACGCTAATTCGACCGCGCTCTTTGTTGGAAGAAAGGTTTGAGATCCAGTGCTAGACCGATTCGGTTAAAGGGGATGAAACCGTTCAATCGGCGATGCGTCTGCAGCAGCATTTGAAGAGCCTCCGTCTCGTCGAGCTGATATTCCATGCAGAGTAATGTTGGTCGGCCCGTCAACTGAGCAAGCTTCCATCGGGCGTAGCCGTCAACAATCGTCCGGTCTCGGGTGATCAAGAGCGGCTCTCGGAACGCAAGGTCGCCGAGCGCGGCGAGTGCAGCCAATTGGGAAGCTGAAACCGCGAGATTATGCCGGTCATAACTTGGGTGGGGGCGGAGTTCGTCGACACGATACGTCGCAAGGCGAGGAATTTCGGCCTGGTTCATGCCCAGAAGGGCGAATTTTCTTTGATCAGGAGGATCTTGCGCCGAAGAGTGCTTTTAAGGCGCTGACAATAAGTGCAAACCTGCCTTGAAAAATTTTAGAAAGCGGCGGGAGAAAATTCGTTCTGTACACGTGCCCCGAGACGATCTGTTGAAGAGTGCACCATCTCCCAAGCCGTGTGCGCAATCTTTTTGAATACTGCGCCATTATCAAACGAGTCGCTCGATTCAACGTGCAACTGGCGTGCAAAATCAAGCTACTGTCGCTGTCTTTTTAGGTTGTGAAGCGGGGAAGAGCAATGGATTCAACGGGACTTAGCATTGACCCCTTGGGCTCATAACCCAAAGGTCGGTGGTTCAAATCCACCCCCCGCAACCATCCGAACGTCCTCTGCCTTCGTCGGGCCCAGCAGGTTCCAGTCACCCTGACAGAAATAGTGCTGGGTGCCATTAGCTTGTGCGGGCGTCATGGTGATTTGTGTGACGTGCTGGGCAAGCTCGGCACGGGCACGGCCTACGTCGGCGGAGAGCAGTTCCGGCAGCGCGGAGAGTTGTTCGAGAGCGAATCGGCGCAGCTCGTCTTGATCTTGGTTAACGCTGTCGCCAGCCGCTGCGCGCAGTCGTTCCACTTCCGCCAGCTCGCCCTCCCGCTCGGCAATCGCTTGCAATAGAAACGAAGAGTGCCCACTTTCAGCGACCGCCGCAGTAAGCCGCTGCAACTGCTCTTCTAGCGTTTTTTTCCTTTCCTGCGCTCGCTCCTGGTCCTGCGCAGCATAGACTCGGGCGGCTGCCAGGTGACTTTGGAACTCTCGCAAAGTGTAGTCGATCACTTCTGGTTGCAGCATGGCTACCTGGAGCTCGCTGAGAAGCTGTCGTTCTAGGTAGTCCTGGCGGAGTCTAAGGTCGTTAGCGCAGGCTCCCCGATAGAAGTGCTGCGGGCATCCGTACATCGCGTGTCGGCGGCGGCGACCGGTGACAATTACCAAATTCGCGCCGCACAAGCCACACTTCAGAAACCCGGTCATCAGATTTCCGCTCGAAGCGGAGCGGTTGAGCAAGCCTTGCCGCTGGCCGCCATAAAGCCTTTGCAAGGTGGCTTGTCTTGCCTGAACCGCTTGCCACAGATTGTCCGTGACGATCCGCAGTTCCGGCCGCTCGACGATTCGCCACTCGCTCTTCGGCCGTGGCCGAGCGACCCGCTTGTTGGTCCCCGGCACCTTGATGAAGCGTGAGCGGTTCCAGACCAGATGGCCAATGTAGAGCTCGCGTCTTAGCATTTCCCGGATAGCACTTGGGCACCAAGTCGCGCGTGGCGTACCGGCGCGTGGACGCGGGGCGGGTATCTTCTCAGCATTCAGGCCATAAGCGATCTTCTTAAGGGAAGTGCC
>QIAR01000503.1 GCA_003225595.1 Acidobacteriota bacterium
TCCGCAGGCATGCAATTTTAGCCAGCAGTAGGCGGGACAAGTTCATAGAAAGCATTGAAGGCGTCACGAAATTCCTGTTGCTTAATCCCATAGCAATCCCTGGATTTGCTCATGACCGACGATGGTTCCCTGCTCTCTGGCGATAATGGGGTAAACCTGCGGGAAAGGGTCCGCTGGATTCTGATTCTGTATTCTGAATCTCGCGTAGTAGTGGGACTCTCGGGAATAAACGAGTTGCGGGAAATACTCATGCATGAGTTGGAGGAAAGCGGCAAATCCTACATCCGGTATTTCATCGGACGGCCCGAGCCACGGAGACGGAGCCTTTATGGGCAACTCGCCCTGGACGTTTCTTTTCTGGTGGGAAGAGATCAATACTTTCCGGGGGGTGTTCACTGGTTACGGTCTCCCATTTCTTCTCTAGAACGGCGGGGATTGGGGACCGGGTTTTCAGCTTTCTGCCGTTCTCTTGAGCATAGAGTGTCTCTGTCCGCAGAGCTTCTAACATGTTTTGTTTGGCTTCGTCGTACCCAAGTCCAGTTGCGATATATCCAGTTTCTAGGCACGTCGCAATCCAAATGTTTAGGTCGTTCTCCCTTGGTTCCATAAGAACCCGGAGAGTTTTTTCGCGTGACGTTTCCACTGGCCTCTCGTGTGGGACGGCAGTCAAGGCACACCTCCGCGACAAAATGGGGGTGGGATGATCCGTCGCGGAGCTTATCTCCTGCCAGAGTCCCTGTCAATATATTAACAGCGGAGGCCATTTCCAAGTGTGCACCGTGGTGCGTGCCTAATCGGAGCCGAGTGCAGCCAGAACAAGTTCCTTGTCGATCCGATTTGCAGCGGATTCAGCTTTTGGGAGTAAATCGCACAGTTCTTCAATGTTCCAAACATGGTCAGAGATACCCGATTCCATCGCTGGCGTAACGCGTACCGTGGCCCTGCACCATCCTGGCCCAGGCTCGTGGGGCGCGGACACTCTTGTTCGTGTGGACTTAGGAAGAGCGTGAATCGGGAAGGGCACGAACCTTCGACTTCGCTCAGGACAGGCTTTCAATCGTGCCGATTGAGCTTTACACACATTCGGCTTTACAGCCGGTTCTCATTTGCGGCAGGGAGTATGCTGAAAGCCGTGCCCTGATAGGCCAGGCACTGCAGACCACCGAGGTCACAGAGGACACAGAGGCACAAATCCTGAGTTTTTCAGCAACCTTTTTAGCCGCTGAGGGCCAGCCATCCAGTTTGAAACCTGGGAACGCCGAAGAGTAGCGATATTTGCGGACCTTTTCGACGAGCGCTCTTTTGACCGGATTCTCATGAATGTAATTACGATGCGCGTCAAAATCCTCTGCGTCACGAATGCGATGATCCGTAAATCCTCTCTGCCAAATTTCCGCTTTACCCCCAACTGCGTGCGAATAGCCGCCCTTAATTAGCTGTACCGCCCGCTCCAACGTGACATCGCCCACAGGCGTGAACAACAAATGTACGTGTTCGGGCATGAGGACAAAGGCATGCAATTCGAACCGATGTTGCCTTCTGTATCCGTATAAAGTTTTCAGAAAGAGCTGGGCATAGGACTCGACAACGAAAAGTCTTCTTCCGTGCCAGGTGGAGAATGTCACAAAATAGGTGCCTGGCGGGGACATCATTCGAGCAGGTTTCAAGGCACACCTCAGCGGCTAAAGCCGGGTGTTTTCTAGCCTAATGCGGCACGACTGAAGTCGTGCCCTTCCCGGTTCGTAACAACGCGAGAGAGTGTGCTGTTTTGGGAATCTAGGCGAAATCTCAATGGCACCCACAAGCACAACAGCTACGATGAGCCTTTGTAAAGGGATGCCCTTCTGCGCATTGCGTTGGGAAGGCGCAGACTGTAAGGAAGAACACAACTCGGGAAGGGCACGGCTTCAGCCGTGCCGAAAAGTCAGCCAAATATTTCCGGCTTTAAGCCGCTGAGGGGAAAGCGAGAGCAGCATGGCCTGATGATCCGCTGTGTAAGCCAGCCATCATCGCTGCCGTAGCCTTAGGATTGACATGGTTTGATACACTATAGCTGTAGGAAAAGTGCGGAGGCGCAGCCCAACGCTGCGCCTTTTTTATTGCAAAGCGGTCCAAGGAACATAAGGCAATGGTCCAGTTTTGTTGCGGCTGGCGATGGCGGTTTGTCGCCTTATGGGGATGAACCCGCGGCCCGAAGCCTTTTTGGTGGTCGCGAAGGACAGCAGATCCCTTCGACTGCGCTCAGGGCAGGCTCTCGGGGGATGAATCCCCTCGGAATGACAAGGGTGAAATGACAACGATGAAAGTGGCACGACTGAAGTCGTGCCCTTCCCAAAACATGCATGGGGCCAAGTGATCATGGTAGAAGACTCAGGGGATTCAAAGGGACGATCCAACGGATCGGGCAAGAAAGCGCGCCGTCCTAAGGTCATATTTCGCAAGGGCAAATTTCACAACAGGAAATCCACCACGAAGCGCACCGGAGAGCTGGCGGAAGCGGCCTTTCTATATAAGGCCGCAGGCTTGGGTTTTGGAGTGGCGAAGCCGTGGGGCGACAGCGAGCGTTACGACTTCATATTGGATTCCGGAGAACGCCTGTGGCGGGCACAGGTAAAGTGCACGGAGTACGAAGTCGATGGCGGTTATCCGATTCACGGGGACAGCAGCAGGGGCGAAAGTCATATGCCAGCGGCTTACACGGCTGAAGAAATTGATGTTCTTATAGCGCACCTGGTGCCGCTTGATATCTGGTACGTAGTACCGGTGGAGGCCTTCGCACCACGCGCCAGCTTGCGCTTCTATCCCGATGGACGCAAACGCGCCAAGTTCGAGCACTACCGCGAAGCGTGGCACCTGCTGCGGCCGGGGCAAGTGGCTAATCGGGACTCCGCTGCGGCCTTGAGCCTTCGACTGAGCTCAGAGCAGGCGGACGAGACAGCGATCGCTCGATCGCCGGAAGATCATGTGACGAGTGGGACGCCCGTCGCTGCATCTCCTGTCGCTGCATCGGCGCCCGGAGTTTGGCCCAACGTCCGCCGTCCGATTGTGCAACGCGATTTTCTGGAGCGTTTGAAGCGCATAGAGCTACAAAGCCGCCGCGCCACTGAGACACCGATCAAGACCTCAGAGGAATGATGTTTCTTCGCCGAATCAAGCTTTGCCGTCCTACGGCTTCACCCCCAACTGCCAAAACAGAAACGAATAAGTATCCGTTCCTTCCTCTATCTGTTTCGTGACCGGCTTGCCCGCTCCGTGCCCTGCCTTGGTCTCGATGCGCAAGAGGATGGGACGCTCTTTGCTCGCACCATTCTTGGCCTCGGCTTGCATCAACGCCGCCATTTTCTTGGCGTGCATGGGATCGACGCGCGTATCGGTGTCTGCCGTCATGAATAGGATCGCAGGATATTCCGCACCCGCTTTGACGTGGTGGTACGGCGAATAGGCATAGAGCCAGTCGAACTGCTTGGGATCCTCTGCCGAGCCGTATTCCGGAATCCACAATTTGGCGATCTGGAAGTTCTGGTAGCGCAGCATATCGAGCAGGGGCACGGCGCAGACCACGGCGCGAAAAAGATCAGGACGCTGCGTGATCATTGCGCCCATCAGCAGTCCGCCGTTCGAGCCGCCCTGGATCGCGAGATGATCTTTGTCCGTGTACTTTTCAGAAATCAGGTA
>QIAR01000481.1 GCA_003225595.1 Acidobacteriota bacterium
AAACTGCAAAGAGCGGAAGGGTTGGCCAATTCCGAGCAGCAGAAAGCAGCCTTTCAGAAGGTCCAGCAACAGGAGCAGGCCTGGATCCGGGAATTTGCGACCCCTCTGGTGGAGAAGCGCAAGGAGGTCGACGGGGGCAACGCCACCGTGGCGGAACTGCAGATCTTCTATTTACAGAAGGATGCATCTGCTTGGATCAAGAGTTCCACTGAATATCTGGACGTCGCGGACCAGGAAAGCAAAAAAATTCTGGAAGTGCGGCGCAAATCGGACGAGACGGCGGCCACCGCCACCATACTCGTCGCGCTGTTGAGCACTCTTTCGGCACTCGGGCTGGGCATTGCCATTGCATACCGCAGCGCCAAGACCATCACGGAACCGCTTACTGATCTGATGACCGTGGCCAGGCAGATCGGTGACATGGGTAACCTGGACCACACGATTGATATCAAGCGCCAGGATGAGATCGGAGAACTGGCCCGCTGCTTCGGCAATATGGTGACTTACCTGAAGGAGATGGCCTCGGTTTCGGAAGCCATCGCCGGAGGAGACCTGTCGGTGGAGGTGCAGCCCCGATCGAAACATGACACATTGGGCAACGCCTTCGCGCGTATGGTCGAGGGTCTGCGGAACCTGGTGCGCAACGTCAGAGACGCGGCATCGCAGGTGGCAAGCGCTTCTAACCAGGTCGCCGGCGCCTCCGACGAGTCGGCCAAGATCAGCTTGCAGGGTTCTTCAGCCATTGATGAAGTCACCAGCACCATGCATGAGATGAGTATCAACGTGCAGAACATGGTGAAGAGCACTCAGACCCAGGCTTCCAGCGTGAGCGAGACTTCGGCGTCCATCGACCAGATGGTGGCTTCGATCCAGCGCGTCGCCGACACCGCCAAGGTGCTCCTGGATATTTCGAACCGCTCGCGCGAGGAAGTGCACAGCGGCATATCCACCATGGATAAGGCCACCGACGGCCTGAACAAGATCAATACCACCATTCAATCTTCCGGCGAAATCATTGATGCGCTGGGGCAGCGCGCGGATGACATTGGCAAGATCATCGAAGTCATCGATGACCTTGCCGAGCAGACTAACCTGCTGGCGCTAAACGCCGCCATCGAAGCGGCGCGCGCGGGAGAGCATGGGTTGGGCTTCGCGGTGGTAGCCGACGAGGTGAGAAAGTTGGCGGAAAAATCAGCGCAATCCACCAAAGAAATTTCCGAACTGATCCAGAGCATTCAGAAAGAAGCGCGCAAGGCCGTCGAGAACATGGATAAGAGCACCGGCATCGTCAACGAAGGTCTAAACCTGGGCCAGGAGCTGAACTCGGCGCTGCGCAAGATTTCTAACGTGGTCACCGAAGTTTACAAGTTCGCGCAGGAAATCGGGGCCGCCACCAACGAACAGTCGCACGGCTCATCCCAGATAGCGCGAGCCACGACCAGGCTGAACGAGATCACGCACGAGATTAACTCGGCGGTCGAAGAACAGGCTTCGGGTGCGCAGGCCGTGGTGAAAGCCATGGAGCGCATGCGGGAACTGACGCAGCAGTCCACTTCGGGCTCGACCGAGCTGGCGGCTTCGGCTGAACAGATGTCGAAGATGTCTCGCGGACTTCTGGAATCCATGGACCGCTTCGCTCTACAGACCACTGAGATGATCCGCCGGGGTGGTCTTCGCGAGGACAAATCAGCCATTAAGGGCGACGCCCGGCATGCCGCCGCCGTCGGAGCGAACGGCTGAGTTAAAGACCGAAATGAGCCGCGAACTGCATATTGTCGGGTTCAAGGTGGGCCGGGAAACTTACGGCGCGCCCATTACTTCCCTGCACGAGATCGTGCGGGTGCCGGAGATCACGGCGGTGCCCGACGCGCCCGAGTACATGGAGGGCGTGATCAATCTGCGGGGAAAGATTGTCTCGGTCATCGATCTGCGCAAACGATTTGGGGAGAAACACGCGGCAGTGAACCGGCGGAACCGAATCCTGGTGATTGAATACAACGGCCGCCTATCGGGGCTGATCGTGGATTTGGCGTCGGAAGTTTTGAAAATTCCAGCCGCTGATGTGGAAGCGCCGTCCGCGATATTCCAGGACGGCAGCCTGAATTGCGTAACTGGTTTGGCTAAGTACAAGGGCCGCTTGATCGTGCTGCTGGACATGCACAAGCTGCTCGAACATAACGGCGTACGGCGGCAGAACGAAGCCACTGAAGCAAAGAGCCAATGGGCTGCAAAACCTGAGACACGCGGCGCCGCGCGATAAGCGCAGCCGGTCAGGGGTTGGACGCAAACATGAGCACACCCGGAGTAGGGCTGACGGCTGCTGAACTCAAGCTTTTGCAGGCGCTGGTTTACCAGGAATGCGGTATGCATTTCGACGAGCGGCGTACGCAATTCCTGCAAGATCGTCTGCAGCGTCGATTGAAGGAGTGCCGGGTTGACTCTTTCTACAGCTACTACAGCCTGCTCGTCAGCCACGAAGGAAAAGATGAACTGTCGCGCCTGCTGGAGAACCTGACGGTCAACGAAACCAGTTTCTTCCGCAACAAGGCGCAAATGGAACTGTTCCACAAATTTGTGCTCGAAGATATTTTGCGCCGCAAGCAGGCGCGCCGCGATTACTCACTTCGTATCTGGAGCGCGGGCTGCTCCACCGGTCAGGAGCCCTACACTCTGGCCATGTTGGTGGCTGACGGGCTGGGTTACTACAATCTGCGCAATCCCCTGCCCTGCCAAACGCGGCTGCCTAAGCCTCTGATCCCTCCACCCTGGCGGGTGGAAATCACGGCCAGCGACATCAGCTATTCGGTGCTACGGACGGGGCAGCAAGGTATCTACACCGAGGCACAGATGTCCGGTGTGGACTACAGTTACCGGCTCCGCTATTTCGATAAAGTGGGCGACCATTACGCCGTCAAGAAGGCACTCAAGGAGCAGGTTCACTTTGATTTCCACAATTTGAAGACGGAATACCTGCCGCAGCGCAATGATGTGATCTTCTGCCGTAACGTCATGATGTACTTCGACCAGGCCGAACAAAAGCGGCTGATCGATAAGTTTTATCGTTGTCTCAACCCCGAAGGCCATCTGTTCGTTGGCCATGCCGAGAGCCTGCTGGGGATGACGGAAAAGTTCCAGATGGTCCATCGCAACAGCGGGACGGCGTACCAGCGAGTGGAGATGAGGTCGTGAGCCAGTCCTCCGATGAACGGATGACAGAACTGCGAAAGCTCTTTTTTGAGAGCGCGCAGGAATTGCTTCAGGCGTTGAACGATGAAGCATTGAAGCTCGAGAAGAAACCGGGCGACGGCGAAATCGTGCGTACCATCCGGCGCACCGTGCACACTCTGAAAGGCGATGCTGCTGCCTGCGGATATGAGGAACTGAGCGAACTGGCCCACGAAATGGAAGACGCGCTGGCGCTGGAAACTGCTTCGGCTCACGCTTCCCTCGCAGAGGTTGCCTTCAGCGCGGCGGACATCTTCGGCGCGATATTGTCGGCCTATCGCGGTG
>QIAR01000443.1 GCA_003225595.1 Acidobacteriota bacterium
AGCCGAAGCCGGCTCTCCTGAACACGCAGCTTTTCTTCCGACCTCTGGCGCTCCGTAATATCTCGCCCGACCGCCGAGGCACCCACGATTCTCCCGTTCTCATCCCGGATGGGCGAAACCGTCAGTGAAATGAGAATGCGCTCGCCGCTTTTCGTTACCCGTACCGTTTCGTAGGGCTCGATTCCCTCGCTGCGCTTAATCTTTTCCATGATCCGGGCAATTTCGTTCGCGTGTTCCGCGGGAGTAAGGATGGCAGCATGCTTGCCGACCACCTCCTCGGCACTGTATCCATAAATCCGCTCCGCCCCTTTGTTCCAACTCGTGATGATCCCATCCAGGTCCTTACCAATGATGGCGTCCCTGGATGATTCGACGATGGCGGCCAGTTGGAACCGTTCATGTTCGAGTCGTTTGCGCTCGCTGATGTCGCGGCATATTCCGGTAAAGGTATGCTTGCCATCGCGGACAAATTCGCCAAAGGAGATCTGCAGCCAAATCTCCTTGCCGCTCTTGTGCAGCCCTGTAAATTCCACGCCTTCCCAAGAGAGGTGCCTCTTCCCGGTCTCGATATACTTCTTGACGGCCTGGCGATGAACTTGCCGGAGATAATCGGGCATCAGCATCGTCAGCGACTGGCCGAGTAAGTCCTCCTTCAGGTAGCCGAATATTCTCTCCGTCGAGCGGTTCACAAACAGGATCTGGCTGTCTTCATCGATCACGATGATGGCATCCGAGGCGGTTTCGGTCACTGTGCGATAGAGTGCTTCTGATTCCCGTAACACTCCACCAGATCCCTTACTCTCCGGCATCTCGACGGGCCGGTCTTGCGAGAATGCCTTATATGGCGGCGTTCGGCGTAATTCAAGCTGGGCGACCACCTGGCAAGCTAGTCGTTGCAAGGCGCTGCTCTGCTCTTCCGTCAACGCGCGCGGCATGCAATCCATCACGCACAAGGTGCCGATGGCGTATCCTTCCGACGTCAGCAGCGGGGCTCCGGCATAGAACCGCATGCCTCCCTGGGTGGCCAGCAGACTAGTTGCGGCTTGAGGATCTTTCAGGATGTCGGGAATGATCAGCAGATCAGATTGCAGGACAGTACGACTACAAAACGAGACCTTACGGGGAATCTCATGTACTTCCCAGCCGACCGCCGCTTTGAACCATTGCCGATCGGCATCAACCAGGCCAATCAGGGCAATTGGCGTCCCGCAGATGTAAGCGGCCAGGCGCGCAAGATCATCGAAGGCTTCTTCCGGAGGTGTATCGAGAACTCGATAGCTCCGGAGAGCCTCCAACCTGCCGGCCTCGTTCTCAGGAAGATATACGGAGGATCCCGACATTTCTGACTGCGGCGTGCCAATCGGCCGTTGGTTTTCTTATAGCCTTATTACACCTGCTTCGCTATTGACCATCGAGGTACGATGAACGCGCTGCCGGGCCTGCGCCCGCAGAGCAGAGGCCCGTCCCTACAGCTTCAAGGGCGTGATAGCATTTTGATATTCCGCAATCTGGTGTCGGGCGGCACACACCATGATCCGCATTCATAAGCAATTCAAACGGCTGTGCACTTCTCTCGTGCTCTCGGGACTGAACCCACTTTTGGTTTGCGGGTTTTTCCTGTTCTTCTGCGCTCCGGGCGATGCAGCCGAGCCGCCTTGGACCGAGATCCACGCCCAGCACTTTATCGTCATCACAGATGCCGGCGATAAGCGCGGACGCGAAGTGGCGTTGCGGTTCGAGCAGATGCGGGCTGTATTTGGCCAGTTGCTGATGAAGAACCGCCTGAATATGCCGGTACCGCTGACCATCATCGCCCTCAAGAACGAAAGGCAATACGCTCAGACCGTACCCGGCCCGCAAGTTGCAGCGCCGGGATTTTTCCTGCCGGGCAACGATCAAAACTTCATCGTGTTGAATCTCGCCGAAGACGAACCTTGGCGCGTCGTGGCGCATGATTTCGCCCACTTGCTGCTGAACTATAACTATCCGCTGACCCAGGGCTGGTTCGACGAGGGCTTCGCCGAATATTTTTCGTCGATCCGCGTGGGCGACAGGCAAGTGGAAATCGGCGGCGATCCGGAGCTGGGCGTACCCTCGAAAGATATGCCGGCCAACCAGATGGGAACGGCGAATCAGCCAAAGCCGCTGACTGAGTTGCTCAACGCTCCGGTCTGGCTCTCTATATCGGAGTTGTTTGCACCGCAACGTGACAGTTCTGGGTACCGGGAGGGCACGCGGCATACGCTCTTCTATGCGCAATCATGGATCTTCATGCACTACCTGCTGAACAGGAATAAGCTCCAGGAAACAGGGACTTATTTCGACCTAGTGCAGAACCAAAAGGTGCCGGTCGAAGAAGCGATCCAGAAGGCCCTTGGGATGACTGCTCCGCAGTTCGAGCAGGCGGTGAAAGATTATTTCCGTTCGCTAGCTCCGCTGTTCCAGGCTCAAAATGCAACCAACCCCGCAGCTCGCAAACCCGTGTATCAGTTCCCAACTCCGATCGGTCCCGATGATATCGGAGCGAGTGCGACGCAAGTGCTGGAAGTCGATGCTCGAGCGATGTTGGCTGATGTGAAGGCGCGGATTCCGGATCGCCGTGAGCAGGGCATGAAGGATTTGCAGAGTCTCGCAGCCGCGCCCAACGACAATGAGGTCGCACATCGAGCCTTGGCTTGGGCGCACATCCAACGAAAGGACTTCAATCCGGCAGCCGAGGAACTGAGCAAGGCCGCCGAGCTGAACCCGCGGGATCCTTGGACTCGGTACTACCTGTCGGTGTTGAAATACCGCGTTGCGCAGACGAATCGGGAACCCATGCAGAGCTTGGCGAACATGATGCAGGATCTTAGAGCTGTGCTCGACTGGTATCCGGAATTTGCTGAGGCCTACAATATGCTCGCCATGGGACGCGTCGAAGGCGGTGGCAACGCGTCCGCGCTCGAGTCCATTCGGGCAGCGATCCGGCTAAGCCCGCGCAACGAGCAATACGTGTACAACCTGGGGGAAATTTATCTCTCCGGGAAGAAGTGGGACGCGGCCCGCGCTGTATTCGAACGCCTGAAGTCGAGCAGCAACCCGCAAATTGCGACAGCGGCGCGCCGACGAATGGACGACATGGAGGCCCTCAAGAAGTATGGGGTT
>QIAR01000455.1 GCA_003225595.1 Acidobacteriota bacterium
AAGTCCAAGTACAAGCTTTATTATGTGGACAGCTTTGCTGCGGCCCTGGCAATCGAGTACAAGGCCACGCTGGTGACCAGTGATTCTGACTTTCGCAGACTGGGTCATGGCTTCCCCACAGTCTGGTTGAAGGCATGAAGGTCCGAGGACTGGCCTTCAGCTTTAGACAGTGCGACGAAGAGCACTCCTTCTGGGGATACGCTTAAGTGCCCTCGCACCCAACGAAGTGAGATCTTAATGCGAGTGATCTTACTGGGGGAATCGGAACACGATGATCTCCACGTCGCCGTGTTTGGGTTGTAAGGCGACGCCTCGCGACCGACCGGCCGTCTCGCGGAAAAAGCCCACGCCCTCACGGCGGTGCCCGAACATCTGTCCTTCCTCTCGCTTGAATTCCGTTCCCAGCTTTCCTCTGTACCAGGTATCGACCTGCGCGAGGGAATCGCGGGTGCGGAACTTGCTCACCAGGATGTCGGCCGCTCCTTCATCGTCGAATATCCGTAGCGAGACCCCCTTCTCGCTTGCAATGGCGCCGGGATAGATGGGCAGATCTAATTTTCGCGCTACCTCCTCCGGCTTCTCTACTTCGAGATCTCCAAATGGAGTATGGACTTCAATGCGCGCGTAGTGCCGTACTGCCCAGAACGTCCCGAGAACCGTTACCGTAACGAGCAGTGCAAACGCGAAAAGGACGGCAAGGATACCCTTCAGGAGATTCTGCCCGGTGGTGCTCATGGCAACTCCTACTAGATTCACTCTATGATACGGCCACGTCCGGTAAAAGTTCCTAGGTGTTTGTGCCCTTCTGCGACTAACGGTGCTATTTTCACGCGATATGGCCGTGACGGCACAATGCGGGCGATCCCGGGGGTGCAGCCCGTATTCGTAATAATGCGCGCTTTTTTCCGACAAGATTCCTTGCACACGGCCAGCTTTTTAACCGGACCAAAACAGATCAGTTTGGTTTTTCAGAAGTTGTGGGCTGCGCTCATCAGAAAGATCGCAGCCCACAGAAGCTAAAAAAGAGTCCCCCTACTTCTTCAGGCCGCCGCTGGACTCAAAGGGCTGAGGTACACTGATGCGCCCGTCGGACCAGGCCACGAATAAGCGGCCGCCGCTCGCCTTACCCGGCACCACGTAGTTGTCGGTGTAGTCGCCGAAGTTGGGAATGATAATTGAGCTCACGGCCAGCCAGTTGGAGGAGACGTTAGTAACGCGCGTGTTGGACTTTGGAGTGCTCGTCACCCGCGGATCTACCCCGGTAGCGGCGTAGACATCGGTGAGCCCTGAGTTGGGATGCAACCGGCGGTCGAACCAGGAGACGTTGAGCAGGCCAGTGCTGGAAACATTTCGCAGGGCCGGCAGGAAATGCAAAGTGCCTATCGCTGAGTCGCTATTGAGTTTCACCGGCGCCGCCTGCACCGGCGCCAGGCTGCCTAGGTTAAAGCTCTGGAGCAAGATGTCACCCAGTTGATTTCCTCGTCCGGCATCGTTCCAGACCATGCTAACCGTGCCCGCGCTGTCGCTCACCGCGATGCGGGGGAAGTCATTGGCAGGGAGCCGGTTGTAGCCGGGTATGAACGCAACTTCCAGCGAGGTGATGTTAACCGCCTGGGTGGCTGCTGGACCTGCGCAGGGTGAGGTAGGAGTCAGCGTCAGGCACGAGGCGGGAATGTAATTCATGACGTTCTGGGTTGTTTCACCGCCGCAGTTGAAGAGCCCGCTGAACCAGTCGTGCTCATAGGCAACATAGACATCGCCTGTTCCCCGGTCTACGGCCGGGTATGCCCCCTCGTTCTCACAGAAATTAGGGTCACCGGGAGCCACGACAAAGTACGGAGCAGCAGGGGCACCAAAGTCAGTGATGCTTCCGTTGCTACCATTGCTACAGGTTGGACTTGCCGGGTTGCTGAGGTCGCAAACGGCCAGTTCGATCACGCCGCTAAAGCCGGTGCTTGGTCCAAACTCGGTGTAGGACATGTACAGGCGGCCATTCACGGGGTCAATCGACAGGAACTCTTTGTCAAGAAAGCTGCAGAAGGTGAAGTCGTCGAAGGACTCGCAATCCGAGCTAATCGCGGCTACGATTGGCTGGCCGCAGGCCAGAGTAGCGGACCCGCCGGAGCCCACCACCTGGCAAGCGGTAACGGACAGAGCGTTCTCGGGGACAAAGAAGGGAATGAAGATGCTACTGATGTAGAAGTAGGTCTTCCCCCCAACCTGGTAAACCTCCACACTGGGATCGCCGTCGATAATGCTGGAACCGCAGTTGGCATTGGGCAAGCCTCCCAAATCAATGAATGATGCGCCTCCATTGTTGGAAAAGCCAAATCCCGTCAGTTCCTCCTTGTTGTTGGGTGAACCGCAGGGCGCAAAAAAACCAGTGCCATCGTTCCAGGCTTCGACCACGTAGGGGCTGGCCGCCGCTATCGAAACCTCAGATTGCCCTTGTATGCTTACTCCGGAGGGCGTGATGTCTTCTGCGGGGGTGGCGGCATCCACATTGAGACCGAAGTTGAAGGTGCCGGCATTGGATTTGGTGGACGTGCTGGCAGTGAGACTGGGACTTCTAAGCGTTCTTGCGGCGTTCGTCGACTGGGGACCGAAGCAAAACATCCGGGCGCCGGATGAGGCCCCTAGCTGTCCTGGGGCCGGCAACGTTCCGGGTGGTTGTAACTTCCCACAGATTGGGTTTCCTTTGGGATTGCCTTGGGCGTTCGTCTCCACCGGAGCGAGTGCGAAAAGCAGCAGTACTAAAAGGCTGGCGAATGGTAACCAAAAGAATCGGGGAATCGAATGGTTCTCCCGACAGCATTGGACAGGCGTGTTGATTTCCAACATTGTTGTTTATCCTCCTCTTGGCAATTAATTAGAAAATCGCAGGATGCCTGGTTGCCGGAACCGAGAGCGTGAAGGAAGATTGTCAGAAGGTGGGGAGAACTAGCGCGCCGCGTGGGGGATCTCTTGTGCAAAGTCGCCGGCGCTGTGGTCACGCTCGTGTGGCTCAAGATCATGGCAAGGGGTCCTTCTTAGACTTTCGTTAGCCCAGGAGCCCAAAATCTTGTCCAACCTCCTAATTGCGACCTGTGAGCGGGGAAAAAGCGTCTTGGTAGGAACCAACGTTCGGCAAGACGGGTGAAACCATACTCCAATTCACCGCGCAGTCAAGATGCAGATTTTTGCAGCCATGTGCAAAATTTGCGGTTCGTAAGGTGTAGGGCAGGCGAGAGGCATACAGGTACCGACTTTAGCGAGCGACTGGCATTCCTGACTTCGCCCAGCGTTGGGCTGTCGCGACTAGCTGCGACAAGAAACTTCGCGCTTTCTTGCCACAACCCTTCAGGGACGCGTATTCAGGCTTAGCAGACTTCCGAAAAACGCGCCTGCGCGACAAATCGTTGCCACAGCGGCTAAAAGAGGCTGCTGAAAAACTCCGAAAAGCAGATTCCTCACCGGCTGAAGCCGATTCGGAATGACAAGAATAAGGGGATTAATGGCACGACTGAAGTCGTGCCCTTGCCGAAATATGCAGTGGCCGGAGTTTTTCAGCAGCCTGTAAAGCCGTCGCTGATTCGGAACGGGTTTCGCGGCCCTGAAGGGCCGCTCTTCCAGGTGGCCCGATCCCAGACGGCTTAGTTCAGTCCAGTTTCAAAATCCAGACGTCAGAACGAGGCCTGCCATTACTCTCCGGTCCAACCTGCTCGTCCCAATCGGAAGTGAAGAGCCAGAAACGCCCATCCATCGAGATGCTTCCCCCGGGCTGGGTGTTGAAGTAATCGAGGTCTACCGTGGAGCGATGGTGAGCAAAGCGCCAGACCGTGGAGGCGAGGCCGTCAGTTTCGACGCAGAAGACTTCTCCATCGTACGGCTGGGTTATGTCCTCTGCGTAGTACCTGAAGCCGGACATGCAAACAGGAGTGCTGTCGTGGGCATCCACGTTGCTCCAGGAAAAATGCCTTTGCGCTCCCCAATAGTGTGGCGGGGGAAGCGGGTAGACGAGCTGACTGGTCTGGGCCAGCTTGTTCAACGGTCGTTTCAAAATGTTCATGGAATCGATGGTGCCCGCAGCATTGACCCAGGTGTTATATCCCACGACTCCATATCCTGCACACAAGAGGGTTCCATGTGTGGGGCAGGTGGTAACGTTCAGACTTCCCACCTTCCAAAAATAAGAACCGAAGTTAACAACCATGATGCGAACATAATTGCCGCTGCGGGAGATATAGGCGTGATGAATCAGCCCGCCGGCAGGCGCGGTGGCGGTGCCCGACGGTCCCCATTGGCCGCCAATCCGACCGGTTTGGGTGTTATACCAGCGGCATCCGAGGTTCTTATCGTAAACGATGACGAACATGTGGTTGTCGACCTGAGATCCGCCCTCGGAAATCGAAATGCGAGCATCTCTGGCCGAGAGGGTCACATCGTCATCACTTACCGCGGTTGCGCTCAACGCCGGTTCAGTTCCACAGGTTCTGGTGTCAAGCACCGGAGAGGAGACTCCAGTCGAGAAACGATAACTGCTGATGGCGAGCGGATTTGCACTCTTCGTGCCGTAGATGAGATCGGGATCCACGAAGCTAAACGAGGCAGCAGGTCGCAGCGGGACCATCAATCCACCTTGCAGATGTGCTCCAGGAAGCGAACTGATGACCATAGTGGAGGGGTTGAAGCCAAACGCCAAAGTCGTGCCGCCTTCGGCGACTACGTAAAACTTTTTGTTGTCGATGCTCCACATGTTGGACTGTCCGCTGGCTTCGGTGCGAAGAAAGCCGCCGGGGTGGGTGAAATTCGTGTTCTCGTCGGTTACGCGCACCATCAGTGAACCGAAATCCGGATCCGGGAAAACCTTATTCACCTGCGGCAGCCACTTCAGTGTCTTGGGGTGAATCAGTCGGTCGGTTACCGCATTGGGGTATGGATTCTGGGCTCGCGCACCTGCCGCGCCGATCAAAATGATCGAGAGAGTTAGGGAGAGAATGGATCTGGCCATGGGTAAACCCCCGGACAGTGACGTATTACTGCGTAGTAGTGGCTATTCAGTTCGATTATTGGCCCAGGACCTGCGGACCCACTGACGTGCGCAGACAAACGGAAACCGCCAAAGTCTGCGCCGGTCGGACCTCTGTGTCAAGTAAATTGGCGTGCCTAGAAGTCGTTTCCGTGCAGCGTTAGGTAACTCGCTGCAGACAACGGCTAATCTCTTGGAGCAGTTGCTCGGGATCAATCGGACGGAGGATAAACATCTCGGCGCCGGATCGAATGCTAGCAGCGGCATTGCGCTCGGTGGAGGAGATAAGAATGCAAGGTATGGATTTCAACTCGGGGTCTTGGCGGATGAGTGTGGGCACTTCGTAGCCGCTATGGTGGGCCAGATGAACATCGGAGATGATGAGGTCCGGGCGGTGCTGTTGCGCAAGGGCCAGCGCTTGGTGGGGATCTGCCGCGGTGAATACTCGATAACCCGCGGGCTCGAAAAGGGTTCGCATGAGGTTCAGGTTGACTTCTGAATCGTCGATCACGAGGAGGGTAGCAGTGGCCTCTGCATTATTCAAACGGGGCACAGTTTGCGTCAGCGTTTCAGGAACCACCGGCTGCACGGATTGCTGCTCAGGAGAAAGGAACTTCTGGATCTCGACAACGAATTTCCCGGGATCAATTGGTTTGGACATGTAGCCGTCAAAGCCGACGGCCACTAGCCTTTCCCGGTCGCCCACCATGGCGTATGCAGTAACTGCAATGAGGGGAATTTTATGCAATGCGGCATCCTGCTTGAACTCCTTGGCCACCTGATAGCCGTCCATCCCGGGCATCTGTACATCGCAAATGACAAGCTCGGGTTTTTCCTGGCGGGCCATTTCCAATCCGGACTCACCATCGCCAGCGGCGATGACCTTATGCCCGAAGGAGGTGAGGAGATAACTTAACAACTCAAGGTTGGTCGGGTTATCCTCAATTACCAGAATGCGCGCAGGCATATAGTTTTCCGTCCCCTCGTCCTTCTTGCAGCGATAACTGGAATCTGGTGCCCTTGCCGTACTCGCTTTCGAAGGTAATTGTCCCTCCCAGCAACTCCGTCAATTTTTGGCTGACGTGCAATCCGAGACCAGTGCCTTCCCGACGCGAGCCAGTGCTGCCAACTTGGCTGAACGCTTGAAAAAGCCGGTCTTTGTCTTCCGGCCGTATGCCGATGCCGGTGTCGGTCACAACAAATTCAGTTTGGGTAGCGCCATTGATCTCGCGCTGGTGGAGCTCAAGCCGCACGCTGCCGGCCCATCGGACGTACGTCTGGATCCGCACAGTAGTCTTGCCGGTGTACCAAGTGTTGGGCGTGAAAGCGGTAAGGGATTAACCGCTCGATCGGACCGCCTAGAAGTTGCGCGCGATTGTAGCCGAATAATTTTTCGGTTTGAGAATTGATCAGGACAATCTCGCCGCTTTCATTGACGATGACCATCGCGTCGGGCGCGGATTCGAGCAGATCGCGGAAGGGCTGCTGGAGCTCGATTTTCATGGTGCGCCCGGACCTATCTTTAAACTGCCCATTCTGCGGTGAGTCCCCAAACACACAGAGCCGGATCCGCATGCAGCGGCGGCCCCACAGAGGTCCGGTTCAGAAGTAACGAGGCTAGTGGTCAACAGCATAAGGTTGGCACCATTGCCCTCAATTAGCAGCATGTGCACTTGCATATAGCTTCCCGGAGCCTTGATCTTCTTTCAGGAGTAAGTGGAACTTGCTGCCCGTTCCGTACTCGCTTTCAAATGAGATCGCTCCGCCCAGCAATTCCGCCAACTTCTGGCTGAGGTGCAAGCCCAGGCCGGTGCCACCTGTACGTGAGCTGGGGCCACCGACTTGGCTAAACGCTTGAAACAGCCGTTCTTTGTCTTCCGAACGTATGCCAATACCTGTATCGCTCACCACAAATTCGATTGCGGTGCGTCCATTGACTTGGCGCTCGCTGAGTTCAATCCGCACCTGACCCTTCTCTGTGAACTTGATGGCGTTGTTCGTCAGGTTCAGTAGTATCTGGCGGAGCGCGCGCGAGTCACTGCGGAGCCCTATCTCCC
>QIAR01000456.1 GCA_003225595.1 Acidobacteriota bacterium
TGGGCTGTATGAAGGGGCATCTTTTCAACCCCGCTCCTCGCATCGGCTTCGCCTTCGATCCCAAAGGCGACGGGAAGACTGCCATCCGCGGCGGATACGGCATCTTTTTCGAACACACCAACGGCAACGAAGCTGATACCGAAGCCTTGGAAAGTTCGCCACCATTGGTGCAGGTTCCCACTCAGTACAACATTTCCGGTTATGGAAACATCGGGTCTGCAGCAGGCGCGACCCCGCTGCTTTTTCCGCTCAGTGTTTTCTCTATCCCCACTAAGGCCATCTGGCCCTATGTGCAGCAATGGCATTTCGACATTCAGCATGATGTTTTCCGAAATACAGTGGCTACCATTGCCTACGTGGGCAGCAAAGGAACCCATCTGGGGCGCAAGTATGAGCTCAACCAGTTGCACCCGCTCCCGCTGAGCCAGAATCCGTACGCACCGGGCGAACCGATTGGCGCGGTGGATGGTTCGCACGATGACTGCGGCAGTATGACAACACCCAGCGGCGTTTCTATTACGGGCCAGGCAGCAGTCAATCTGTCTGTTGCTTGCGGTGCCGATCCCAATCCGTTTCGGCCGTTCCTGGGCTTCGGAGACATTACTCAGCTAGACAACAAAGCTGGTTCCAGCTACCACGCGCTGCAGACGCAACTGCGGCGCAGTATCGGAGCCCTGCAACTCAACGTCTCGTATACCTACAGCCACTCGATCGACGACGCATCTGATGGCGGCGTGTTTGGTGACGGTGGCATTTTGAATGCGTTTGATTTCCGAGCCTTCCGGGCTTCCTCGAACTTTGACGAGCGACACCTATTTAAGGTCAGCTACGTGTACGATCTGCCGTTTTTCAAAGGGTCGGGGATGGCCAATCGGGGGCTGGCAACTCTCCGGGATTGCCGGTTGGGAGACAGGCACACCTTTCAGTGTGTATAACGGTGCGGCGAATCCTGACAACGCTGGCCTCGGGAATGGAGTAGCGTCGGGCGCTGGTGCCGGTCCGTCCTATGCCGACGTTATCTCCGACCCGCACCAGAATGTCCCTCAGTTTGATCCGGCTTCCGGGTTTGGACCATTTATCGCAAATCCGAACGCCTTTGTTGCGCCGCGTGGCCTGACGCTCGGGGACTCCGGGCGGAATTTCCTGCGCAACCCGGGCCATTGGAATATCGACATGGCGCTGTTCAAGCACTTCGCCATCGGAGAACGTCGCCTTCGAGTTCCGGGCAGAAGCGTTCAACATCTTCAATCACACAGAGTGGGGCCCCTTGGGCGGCGACCAAGGCGGCGCTGCGGGCAGCGGCGGGTTTTCCTCTGGTACCAAGTAGCTTTGGGGGGAGCAATTTCCTCCAAGCTGGGACCGCTTACAGTCCATGCATCCTACAGCTCGGCGCGAAGTTCATCTTCTAGCCTGTCAGGGAAATCTTCGATCCTGGCCTCGTCGCGAGGCCAGGTTTCTTTTTTGCGCGGAATTTCAGGCGGGCCCGCTACTTGTAGGTCACTGTCACCCAGCGGCGCTCACACGCGCTGGCAGCAATCGACTCGCACAGCACGAGTTCTTCATGGCCAGTTTCGAGCGTAGGGAAGTCACGGGGCGCGCTGAAATCATTAGCCGCGATGTAGCCGTAGAAATCTTTAAACAATTGCACGAAAGTGTCTGGATACCCTTCGATGTGTCCCCCCGGATACGCCGCATAGCCGCGTGCCGCCGGACTCATTAGCGCCGGATCTTTCATCATGTTTTGATTGGGCTGGTTGCGGTGGCCGATCCACAGCGTGTTCGGCTCTTCCGAATGCCAGGCCAGCGAGCCCTCGGAACCATCGACCTCGAACCAGAGACGTGCCTTGCGGCCCGCGCTGACCTGCGAGACCGTCATCACTCCGCGCAGCGAATGATCAAAATGCAGCAGGATCGAAGCGTAATCGTCTGTGTTGATCTTCACCTCGTCGAAGTCATCAGCGCTTGGCTGCTGAAAAGTTTCAACGCGTCCGCGAGGACGGTGCCGGATCGGTATCACTGTTGCCAAATCTGCGCAGACCTCCGTGACCTTGCGACCCGTGATCCACATCATCAGGTCCAGCCAGTGTGTGCCGATGTCGGAAACTGCGCGCAGCTCGCCGCCCAGATGCGGCTCCAGTCGCCAGTTCCAATCCGTGGGATAAAAAAGCCAGTCTTGCAGGAAACTACCATGTACAAGCCGCGGTTCGCCGATCAGCCCGCGCTCGACCATAGCTCGCGCTTCCTGGCACAACGGATAGTAGCGAAGATTGTAGGTGACGCCGCCGACCCGCTTCTGCTGAGGGGCCGCTTCGACCAGCGCAGCGCTCTCTTTGGTATTCATCGCCAGTGGTTTTTCGCACATGACGTGCTTGCCGCGATCCAGCAGAACCTTGGCTTGATCATGATGCAGGTAGTTAGGCGTGCAGATGTGTACAACATCGATGCTGGTATCGTTCGCGAGTTCGTCGATCGAGTTATAGGCGTGGCCGAGGCGAAGAGACTGAGCGGCATCCTGGGTCCTGTCGGGGGAGCTCCCGAGTACTCCCTGCACGGGAACGCCGAGGCGTCGCAGCGCTTCCACATGAGCTCTGCCGACGAAACCAAGGCCGATTACGGCTGCCCGCAAGTCCTCCATCGGTCACCTCAGGACAGTGTTATTGCGAATATGGAAATGCAGTGAAGCGGGCGACGACCTCGCGCAGTGCTGTCGATGCCACAAGAGCATGCTAGCCGACCTGCGCATGCTGACGTGCCGTGCTGGTCACAGTCAGTGCCTGCTCCAGGTCGGAGATCAAGTCGTCCGCATTCTCGATTCCTACAGACAACCGTATCAATTGCTCAGTGATTCCCATTTTTTGCCGCTGTTCCGGTGAGATCATGGCATGGGATGTAAGTACGGGAATGGACACGAGCGAGTCCACTCCGCCGAGGCTCGGCGCAAGCGTGAAGAGATGAAGTGCTTCAGCCAGGTGGCGCGCGTCGTCGCCCGAGCCGTCCACCTCAAAACTGAGAACCCCACCTCCACCAGACATCTGTTCCATTGCCAGAGTACGTTGCGGGTGACGCTCCACGAATGGGTAGTACACACGTCTGACCCTACGATGCCCGGCCAGGAACTCCGCGACCCGGAGCGCATTTTCGTTCTGCCTCTGCACTCGCACCGCCAGTGTTTTGATTCCGCGCAACAGCAGAAACGCGGCATGTGGATCCATGCAGCTACCGAGCGTGGTTCGACTCTCGTGGATGGTTTGAATCAGGTCGCGCCGGCCGGCAATGATTCCGCTGATCAAATCGGAATGCCCGCCTAAATACTTGGTTCCCGAGTGCATCACCAGATCAATGCCGAATTCCACCGGACGTTGGTTGATAGGGGTCGCAAACGTGCTGTCGATCATACTGATCAGGTTGTGCTGCTTTGCCAACGTAGAGACCCTTCGCAAATCCACTACCTTTAGAGTCGGGTTGGTCGGCGACTCCAGGTAAAGCAGCTTCGTGTTGGGCCGGATCGCGCGCGCGTGCTGTTCGTATTCGACCGTATCCACAAACGTGGTTTCGACGCCCAGCTTGGGCAACCACTGGCTGAGGAATTTGGTTGTGCCCCCGTAAATGTCGCGCTGAGCAACAATGTGCTCCCCAGTTTTCACCAGCGCGAGAATGGATGTGGTAATCGCCGCCATTCCGGAAGCGAAGAGAAGAGCGGCATCCGCACTTTCCAATTCAGCGATCGCCGCTTCGGCAACCGTGTTAGTTGGATTGCCGTAGCGCGTGTAGAACATGTCGGTGTGCGTGGCGCGCAGCTGCTGATCGTTATCCGTTACCTCGAACGTCGAGGTCTGATAAATCGGAGTTGCCAGTGGCCCGTTCTTTTTGCTGAGGTCGGCCCGGCCGTGTACAGCCTTAGTCTCCTGACGATGCTGATGCTTCTTCATACTTGCTCCTTGGCACTCATGCTTTGGCAACTGCCACACCATAATGCAGCCCGGCATTCACAAAGGGGATTTTTGCTTCGGACGAATCTCTCAGCTCGTGATCAATCCAGACGTAGCGGGCAGATGGCATACGCCTCAATCCAGAATCAGATGATCGTTCAAGAGTAACTGCCAACCGGGAACTGAGCAAGAGGCTGGGCACGATCTTCGCTCATCACCGGCTAGCCGCTCATGGATCACTTCCCTGCGTTTATAATCGCGCCTCTATGGACACAGGCCTGAAGAACCGAGTCGCGATCGTTGCTGCCTCCAGTCAGGGAATCGGCCGGGCAACTGCCGAAGCCTTTGCCGCCGAGGGTTGCCGCCTCGCCATGTGTGCCCGCAACCAAGAAGCGCTCCAAACCGCAGCCGAGAAAATCCAGAAACAAAGCAATGCGGAAGTGTTAGCCGAGCCGCTGGACGTTACGGATGCGAGTGCAGTGCACCGGTTCGTCGAAACTGCAGTCAATAGGTTCGGCGGTGTCGATATTTGTGTCACCAACGCCGGTGGTCCGCCCGCCAAGGGATTTTTGGCCGCCTCTTTGGACGACTGGCGCAAAGCAATAGAACTCAATTTCCTCAGTGCGGTCTATTTTGCTCGCGAAGTCATTCCACTCATGCAACGCAAAAGCTGGGGACGGATCATCACCATCACTTCGATTACCACCAAGCAACCCGTAGCCGACCTTGTCCTCTCAAATGCCG
>QIAR01000457.1 GCA_003225595.1 Acidobacteriota bacterium
TGGGCTGGTCAAAAGCTTGGCGAATGAATTTGGAAAGGACGGCATCCTCGTCAACAATGTAGGGCCTGGTTATACGGCGACCGATCGGTTGAAAGACTTGGCCAGATCCCGTTCCGTGGCGATGGGCAAAAGCGAAGAAGAAATTTTCCAAGGCTGGGCCGTGGAGGCTCCGTTGAAGCGCCTGGGCGAACCCCGCGAAGTGGCCGATGCCATCGTGTGGCTGGCTTCGGAGCGAGCATCCTACATCACGGGTCAGACCATCCTCGTGGACGGCGGTTTATATAAAGGGTTATAACTTTTGCAGTAGTACCTCATGAAAAATGAGACCTGCGCCGCGCCTGATCCAGTTGTAGCTGCGGAAGGCTTCTTAGAGTCTCTAACAAAACC
>QIAR01000458.1 GCA_003225595.1 Acidobacteriota bacterium
TGAGCGAGAGATTCTCAGCTTCGTTGGCAGGCCTGATGAATACCTTCGGAAATCTCGGAGGGTGGCTGTCTCCGATCGTTACGGCTTACGTTGCTACGAACCTGGGCTGGACGGCCGCGCTAACCCTGGCATCGGTCGTCACGCTGGTCAGCGGGCTTTCGTGGATATTCATCGACGCGACGAAACCCCTGACCAAAGAGGCCTGATTATTACGGCGACCCTTGGCAGTGCATACACCGCATCCGAGCGGTTTCGCCAGCGAGAATCCAGCGCGTACGCGAGGGCCACTTTTTCAGGATCACGCGAATTCCAGCCATCTTCCGCTAGACGAACCTTCTGAATCGCGGTTTCGCGAGTAAATGGAGGTAGCGGTGGGCGTGTCGCCATAGTTCGTCCTGCCGCATGGGAGCCTGATCCGAAGCGAAGGCTACCGTCATGCTCTTGGTCAAGTCGTGCTTCAGTCTTAGCGTGAATCCTCTGCGTCGAATTTGTTCGCGCTCGGCGATGTTTCGCTAATGCCGCATGTGCGAGATCCTCACTCTTCCAAATGAGGGAAATACCATGCCTTTGAACCATGTCGCGTCGACACGTCTCAAGTCATATTCTTCAGGGTAGCTTTTCAAGAACCGCTCCGTCGATTGCTCGCTGATGCGTCCTGACCGGACAAGCAGCCACCCGTTTTCCACCCACTTGCGGACCGTCTTTGGGCTTACTCCCAGGAGTTCCGCTAACTCAGAATGAGAGTAACCTTCTGTCATCCGCGAAGACATGTTCAGTCGAGAGCAAAGACCTTTTAGTGAGTAATAGCTTCGACCGAGCTTGCGAGCGAGGCTGGCTTTGCTGAGGCCACCTAAGTTCTCGCGCACGATGTTAATTTCAGCTGCAGACCATGCCTGTCTCCTACAAAAACTCAACCCAAGTTCAGAGGCGCGCAAAAGAACAACACAGCGGGTGAAGCCACTCACCCGCTGAACATGATCAATATTTGAGGTTAGTTCGAATCTACTGCTCACATTCTGATATGCACGTCTCAGAGCCGCGTCGTGCTCGGCGGTCCACAAAAATCGTTTGTTTGGGTTGGGTCTGCTGGCGATCCGGCAGCGGTTACACAAACCGTCTTTGGGATACCCCTTTATACTGCCACACTTTGAACAAGTTACGGGATGAAGTGGAACGCCGCGCATAAGTCTTATTGTCTCCGTGGTCGATCGCCGGACAGCAGGAGGTAGATTCGTAGCTCAACAGCTTGACCTTCCTAGGATCGGTGCTGCCAACACATTCGCGGGTGATCTCGCTGCATTGGTCGGGCCATGCAAGCCCGCGTCTTCGTAGTTCGATGTTGCCTCACTGGGAACTGTTCGGCGCATGGGCCACATGTTGCACCCACGTGTCATCAGACCTAACTTCATGCTCGTATAAAATTCTTAAGAATTGCTTAACCCGAGATAAAAATGCATTCATTTGACGTCCGGTTCGTGACAGGCACAGGCGCAATCTTCCCTTTGTTCCCGTTGCTCACCCTTGAGACAGCCCTGTAATGCCGGCCCCCTGTCGCTTAAGCGGCATGAAGCGAGATTTGGCGCAGGTGAACCTGATTTTCATCTCTGATCTTCAGGCGGCGAGATCGATTTTGTAATCGCAGGAGGTTCTTGCTTTTGTTGCAGCTTGCCTTCGCTGCTTATCTTGGCCAGTTCCGCATTGAGTTCCGCTCCCACCAGCATGGCAAAACCTGTCCAATACAACCAGACCATCATGGCGGAAATAAATCCCCAGCAAATAAGACAAACCGATCCAGCAGCCCACAGCAAGAACCGCACCGGGCAGGGTTGCCAGGAAACGTTGCTTGACGTTGGGAGCGAGGAGGTAGGGCGTTTCAAAATATTCATCAGATCGATCTTCGGCAAGCGGCTGCGGGGTAGAATATTCTGCAAAAATTCTCCTGTCGGAGGCCTGCCGTGAAACCCGCCGCGAAGCACCCATTCGAACCGCGCGCAAACCAGCTAAAAGGGTTAACGCCATGGTCATCATCCGCCGGACCGGCAATGAATGGGCGCGGCACTGGAATGCCGGAGATTTGGACAACGTTGTTGGGGCTTACGCTTCGGATGCGGTGTACCTTCCGCCCCACCACCAAGCTGTCCACGGGCGCGATGCCATCCGCCGGTATCTACAGGGGCCCCTCCGCCATGGCGTGACCGGTCTCGCATTCGACGTCACCTGGATCAAGCAGGAAAGCAACATCGCTTGGGACGTGGGTACCTATCACATGAGCATGCCCCAGAACGACGGCACGAAAATGGAAGATCACGGCAAGTACCTCACTGTCTGGAAGCGCATGGGCGCGAAATGGCTGATCATCGCCGACGCATGGTCCAGCGACCTGGCACCATCGAACTGAGAGATTACTTGTTAGCGTTCCGGCGCTGCGCACTGTTTACAAGGCCAAAAACCTTCGGGCATGGCGTCGGTGGCGAGAAATTCGAAAGGCCAGAAAGGGCACCTAAAACCTCATTGCCTTTCTTAACTCTTGTGACACCGGAAGCCACTGCTTCGACGACCGATTGACCATAACGGCTCATTTCTGCACTGAGAGCATTATGCCGCTGTCACGGTTGATGACCGACCGAGATGCAGCCACTGTGATTGCTCCTAACCTGGTTCAAAGAGCTAAAGGGCGCGGAAAAATCGAGATTTAGCTAAAACTCCAGCCCGATAATCCACAAACTTTTCCACAATTCTGTGGAAAAATAAGGGCTGAAAAATGCCGTAACAACTTCCTCCGCAACATATTTGCCAGGTCAAAGTTTGTCAGGCTAGCTTTTACTGTGGATAACTTGCGAAAAAGGGGGCGGGCTCTCACTCACTCCCGGCGGGGGAGGAGAAAAAACCCGCCCCGTCCGCTCGCACACCCCGTCTAGGGGAGCGACAGGACTGCTGTAGAGGATGGCCGCTGCCGTCCCTTTGCGACTCGCTCAATCTGCCGATGCGAACAATACCCTAACGCAATCGCCCCCTGTGCATGGAAAGAATCACAGTGGAAAACACGACAAAGTTTGTGCACTCGGACCGATACTCACCCGCACCGCGCTCGGGATGGGGCCAGACATCACCTGCCCAACGATGTGCATACCAGCCCGATCCGGCTGGTTCTCGTAAACCAACCCGCGTGTTCAACGCTTCCATCGGGGAAATCGGAAATCTGCCCCCAAAAAACGAGCTCGAAAGGTGCCGAACCTGTGCTAAGATTTGAGGCGTCACGATTCATGACACCTCACAGTTGCGGTTATCTCGCCCAAGACCGTTGACAGCCTGAGCCGGATGATTTCGCGACTTCGGCAAGTCAAGTGAAACGGATTCACAACACAACTCCCCAGTGGGCTCTTAGGATCGCCTCGCTGCGCCGCCGTCTTCGCCTGAGCCCGACGGAATTGGGCGAGAGATTGCGGTGTTCGGCTATGACCGTATCCCGGTGGGAGCGCGGAGCCCAGGCACCATCGGCAGAGTTTTACATCGAACTGGGCAATCTCGGCGGTAAAGCAGACTGCTGGTTTTTCTGGAGGCACGCCGGGTTGCAGACGGCAGACCTGATGCGTGTATTGCCAAGTCGTTCCCCGAGATATGTGCTTGCCTCTGCATTCGCTCACCTCGACACTGCCATCGCAGGGAGTGGGGGCAAGGGGAAGACTCGGCAAGAGGCGCGACTGGTAGCGATTCCACTCTTGAAAGTCAGTGCGGGCACGCACGGGGAAGAAGGGGACAAGTTGTTAGATTTAAGCGAAGCCCCGGCGGAAGAGATGATTGCGGCTCCCTCCCAATGGTGTCCTAACCCAGCCCACACGAGCTGTCTGCGGGTGAAGGGTCATTCCATGACGCCAACGATCCCGGATGACGCGATTGTGGCGGTGGATGCTTCGCAGACCGACCATTCGCAACTGGACAACAAGATCGTGGTCGCTTGGGATGCGAAAAGGGGACTGTCT
>QIAR01000459.1 GCA_003225595.1 Acidobacteriota bacterium
CCGAATTACGGAATGGCTTCCCTTTGACGCGCCGCTCGATGAGCTCGAATCCAAGCGCAAAGCGCATCCCCAGTCCGACAACATGCTGCATACCGGCATGCTGAAGGCCTTTATGGACGGGTCGCTCGGCTCGCACACCGCCGCGCTGCTTGAGCCCTACGCCGATGATCCCAAGAACTCCGGCCTGCCACAATACGATCAGGCGAAGCTGAACGAGATGACCAAAGCGCGCGTGCTCGCCGGATTCCAGGTGGGCTTCCATGCCATCGGCGACAAAGGCGTGCAAATGGCGCTTGACGCATTCGCCGCCAGCACTGGCCATGTGGGGACGGGCGCCTCGCCCGTCAAGGCCGAGCGAAGCTCGGCAGCTCCTACCTCCAACTCAGCCCCCAACCTTCGCTTGCGCATCGAGCATGCACAGGTGACAACGCCCATGGAAATCGCGCGCTTCAAAGAGTTGAAGGTGATTGCTTCCATGCAGCCCAACCACTTGCTCACCGACATGAACTGGGCGCTGGCACGGCTAGGCCCTCAACGCGCCGAGCATTCCTATGCTTGGGCGGAGTTCGTGAAAGAAGGCGTCACGCTGGCGTTTGGGACTGATTATCCGGTGGAACCTGTCGCCCCATTCCGCGGGCTGTATGCGGCGATCACGCGCCGTAGCGAAAATGGCAAATCCGACTACTACCCGGAGGAGAAGCTGACCATAGATCAGGCGATTGCGGCATATACCACGGGCTCGGCCTTCGCAGAATTTGCGGAAAAAGATAAAGGTCTGATCGCACCCGGCATGCTGGCGGATTTCGTGGTGCTCGATCAGGACATCACAGCCGTGGCGCCGCCAAAGATTCTCCAGACGAAAGTGCTGCGAACCGTAGTCGGCGGGAAAACGGTGTACGAAGCGAAGTGATCTTCAGGCCGTGTGAAGTGATCTTCAACCCCGCCCAACTTGTCATCCTGAGCGAGTACAGCGTTTCACCGAGTGAAGCACTGTACGAGTCGAAGGATCGAGAGTAGAAATGCGCCGTGAAGGGCTGGGCCACCTAGCCTGTCCCAAGACTACCTCAGTTTTACCGCAGAATCTCCAACTGCAATTTCTGCCGCATATTGTCGAAGTTGATTTCCACACGGCTGAGTGGAAACGAACTTGGAGGTTCATGGATGACGGCCTGAAGCGTCACATAGAACTGATTGCAGTCTGTGACCACCGTGCTGTTCGGCCACTGGCTTTCTGAGTAGTATCCGCCGATAGTTGGAATAGCTGTGCGATTGATAACAGTAATGTTCTTCCCCTTCCAGGCAAGGATTCGAGCCGCCTTGCTGTTCCGCTGCGCGTATCAGTTCTGCAAACTGTTCTTCGGAAGCCTCGATGCTCTCGGAACCTCTGCGGACATACGATAAGCCTGCAAAGTGAGGGCGCAATTCGCTGCCGGGAATAATGACAGCAAGTGCCTGTAGTCCGTTCTCCCCTCTGATGATCTTCGGCACGTAAAAAACTCTCGGATAGACCCGCTGCATCCGTTGGTTGAGCCTCTTCTGAATCTCATCCAAGTCCGGCTGCGGAGTTTCAATCTCACCGTTGTCCCGGACACCAATGTAGAGCACCGCGGGAAGGCGGACTGGCACCGAGTTTGCGAAAGCAACTGCCGTCTTTTTCCAGTCCTTCGCATCCTTCGCAGTCTTTCGGTCTACAAGGTGATCTTCAAAGTTCCTCATCCTTGCCAGCAGGTCCGCTTCATTCAAGTCAACAGCGACGTGCGTCATGCTCCACACTCAAACTCTCCCGGCCCCGAAATCCTGCCGCTATAAAACCTCCCGCCCTTTCCAGACAGCGTTGAACTCTTCACCCGCCGCTGTGGTCTCTTCATCGAAACCGAGTTCGCAGCATTCATTCAACGTATCTAGCGCGAACAGCAGATACGTGTGAGCGGCTATGAGAGCCGAGCCTGTCCACTTGAAGGACGGTGGCCCGTCCATCGTCACCATGTCATCTTTCATTTCAATATAGCCGGTTAATCCTTCGAAGTTTGCATGGTGAATCGAGCACCCAAGACTGTAAACCAGTTCATATTGGTCAGTGCGTCCCATTTCTTGGGCCATTTCACCGATTGACTTAGTTGTCCACTGGTTACGTATCTTGCCTTTGTTATTTGTGAAACGGGATGTAACGCGGTTGTACTCGCTCTCAAGTTCCTTCACCTTCTCCGCCGTAAACTGTTTGGCTGTCTCAGGCGCTTTGGACAATAGCCACTGATACCAACGCCAAGAAAGTATCCTTCCAAAGTCAACGTAGTCGTCTACTTCCTTCGGATTTCGTCTTAAATATTCAGCCAACGTGGAAGTTTCAAACATCCCTCGAACAATCTTCATCGCGCCAGTACCGGAGCCGTTACCACACAGAAGCACGACATCGTTTAGACCGAACGCTGTCAGCCGCGTCAGAAAATATACAGCCTTCTCTACGGTATCCGTTGGTTTGGCGTCCGCAGCAACAAGCATCCTACTTGTAAGGTCTCCGAACCTCGCAAAAGCTTCGAACACCGGCCCGTAGACTTCATAAGACTTGGGCCAGAACTCCTGAAATCCGAAAATAGGCACCATCTCACTCATTGTTGGCTACAGTAGCACGATTTTGCTGGCGAACACAAGGCGAAAGCTGAGTGGGACCAGGCAGCGAGTCTGTGACGGATGAACATGCCAGCGCCCCAGGTCGGCCCAAGGAAATGGTGCAGGAATGACAGATCATTTGTGGCCCTATAATGAGAACTTACCCACACGGCAGTCCTGGCGGTGCCAGGTCATAGACCCGCCCGCCATGGCGGTTTAGGCGGGTTGGCCTAACAAGAGTTGGGCTGCATTAGGGAAGCACGAACCGATGGCTGGGATTTTCATCTCACGAGGTATGACTGTCGCTGTGCCCCCCGGTGGGCTGACTATTGGTATCGGTGCCAATGGTAGTTCCACTAGCAATGTGATACTTCACGTACGATTCGATGTCTGCCCTACATGGACTGAACTCGCGCTTCGGCATCTCGACGATGCGAAGGCAAGACGCACGGCCCGAGAGATCGCTTGGGCCGGAACAAACGAAGAAGACAAGGCCGCATCTCTTGAGCGAGAGTTCGAGGCATCTATGCAAGCGATCATGGCAGCAGCAATCGCCCTTGATGCGTTCTACTCGCTAATGCAAACGCACGTTCAGCTGCCGCCGAGTCTCGTCACTCGGTGGCGGACAAAGCGAACCGCGCGCTACTCCCAAGTCACAGAAATACTTCGCCGCGCGTTTCATTTGAAACCGGAGGGCACTGCCGTTCTTCGACAAAACCTCAAAGAGATTTACCGTCTGCGCGATCTGGCAGTTCATCCTTCGGGCAAGATCGAAGCTCCAATCTTGCATCCTGAGATCAATGTCGGTGTTGAATGGCGGTTTGCGTACTTTCGCGCGCACAACGCAGAACTCATCGTCAATGCAGCGACCCGGATTCTTTGGGACTTAGCGCACGGAGGAAAACCCAAAGACAGCAAGATTCAAGAGTACATGGCTGCTTTGCGTCAGCGGTTGGCAGAACTGTTCCCAACCGGCCATCCAACAGCTGCAGTGGCAGTCTCTCCGCCATGAAGCCCACCCTCTCGGTCAACCGGGCCGTCTGCAAGCTGCGCTTGCAGGTACTTTCCTTCGCTTCGGACTTCGCGGGCCGGTTACGCACATGACATTTCGGCGCAGCAATCGGGCGGTCAACCCCCTAACAGGCGCTGCACCCGACGACCCGCGCGACGAAGATCAGTGGCCGTTGTGATGCCGGGCTGTTAGGCGTAGCGTCTCCAACACCACCCCGCTGGAGTCTTGGCAGCGCAGTGCTGATCTATCTCCTCGGTGCTGCCCAGCTTCGGATGACGCGCATCCCGTCGATAGGGCCCGTCAGCCATTCGATCTGGGCCTGTTGCCAACTGCCAATACGGTTCCGGGCGAGTCGTCGGCAATTCGGAAGCTGGCAGTTTTGCATTTAGGGCATAGGTCATGGTCTGAACGGCAGCTCCCTTTTTCGAACCAGCCGCGAAATGACCCAATTTGCTAACCTACCTGCGTGTCCCGCTCGCTGAAGGCTCATCTCCTGCTCGTGTTGATCACGCTCATTTGGGGCGCGACTTTTGTCGTCATAAAAAACGCCCTTGCGGATATCTCCCCTCTCTTCTTCAATGCCGTCCGCATGAGCCTGGCAGCGGTGACGCTCGCCTTCATCTTCCATCGCGATTTACGCCGCCTCAGCAGCGGCTCCTTGGGCTATGGCGTGCTCATTGGGACCTTACTGGGTATCGGCAACGAACTTCAGACCAGCGGGCTCAAGTACACCATGCCCTCCAAGTCCGCGTCTCTGACTGGCGTGGCGGTTGTGCTGGTGCCGGTATTCCTCGCCCTGTTCTGGAAACGCACCCTCAGCCGCTGGAGCACGGTGGGCGTAGTGATGGCATTCGCCGGCCTGTACCTGCTCACTGTCCCCGCCCCCGCGACCAGCGGATTGAATCTTCAAAGCATGAATCACGGCGATCTTCTTACCCTCAGCGCGGCGCTGGTCTTCGCCTTCCACATCATCTATATGGGACACGCCGCTCAGGTACATCGCTGGCGACAGATTGCCGTGGTGCAAACCGCCACCGCCGCGGTCCTGATGATCCTCGCAGTCCCTTTGGCGGAGAAAGTTTACGTGCTGTGGTCGCCACGGGTCATTTTCGCCATCATGATCACGGGGTTCCTGAGCCTTGCACTGGCATTCTCGGTGCAGGCTTGGGCGCAGCAGTTCACTCCTTCCACACACACAGCGCTGATTT
>QIAR01000460.1 GCA_003225595.1 Acidobacteriota bacterium
TAGCGCTTGCCCTTGGCCAACAAATCAGCGCGAGTTTTACGTTCCGACAGACTCGCCGTCGTCGCACCCAGCCTCCTCAGTTCCGCTCCGGCCTGGTCTGCCTCCGGACTAGTGGGCGTGTTGTAATACACGTTGCGCAGAGCGTCAGCCGCTTTGGCCGTCAGCCCCGACGCTTCGTACGCCCGGCCCAGCGCCAGTTCCGCGTCGGCCCGCACAGGCTCACGTTGCTTTTCCAGCACAGCTGCCGCGTCTTCCGCTCGGCCTTCCGTGAGCAATGCATTCGCATACAGCACGTGTGCATCGCGGACCAACAAAGAATCAGGATACTTGCGAGAAAATTCCGAGAGGGTAGCAACCGTCTCCGCATCTCTGCCTGTTTGCAGATAAGCATTGCCGAGATAGTACGTCACGTAATCGCCCAGATCGCCGGCGTGTGCCCGCGCACGATTCAGTGGATCAATTGCTTTGGCGTAATCGTGATCGAGAATATGGGCAAAGCCCAGCACTAACCAGGCTAGCGCCCCCGCATCTTCGCTTGCATGCCGGCGTGCATATGTTTCCACGCCTGCATACGCCTGTGGCGTGCGGTCCTGTATTAGTTGCTGTGCCATCGGCCTCAAGCTCGTCGAAGCTACAAACGCTTGCCGCATCCTACGCACGCGAGGCGAAGCCGCTTTACGCTTTTTTTTCCGCTTTTGTGTAGTGGATTTTCCGCGCGCGGTCGAAACCGACCTAGTTCTGTTTCTATGGGAATTCTGACTTGCGGTCGAAGATTGCCCAAGCGCGGGCCACGCAAGAGAGGATAAGAAACTCCAGAGGACTACGAGGATCGAAATCAAAACCAATGGTCGACGATGCAAAACCACTCCCAATCTATCGCCGAAAATTGGCGCCCATAATCGACAAGTCATCCTCCGCCAGAGTATGGATGAGTTCGTTTTGGAAGTACTCGGCGCTGGCAGCCGCCGTGGCGCCATAGCGCTTTTGGAAAGTCACCCGGCTCTTTTCAATATCTTCTTTCAGCCGGTCGTAGAGATCTTTGTTCTCACGGCCTTCTGTAACTTTGGCCTGATTGTAGAGTTTGATTTCATCGACCAGCAGCTTGGCAAACCGCTGGGCCTTACGATGGACTTCCGCCTCTTCCGGCGGCAGGTTGGCCAGCCCGGCGGAAGCTGCCGTCGCCGATATGGCTGTCTCTGCGACAGGAGTATCCTCCACTGGGGTTTCCTCTGCTACCGCGGTTGTCGCCAGTATAGCGGCTCCCGTGGCTGGCGGTGCTTCGGTCGTAACGATATGCTTCGACGCGTGCGCTGGAAATGGATCCGCGAAAGATGGGGCAGCCCCAACCGCTACTCCCACCGGTGACTCGGGCGTACTCTCCCGGCTCGCCTGTTTCCGCAGCGAAGCCACCTCTAGCCAGGCGCTGGTTGAAAACACCAGCAGTTCCAAGGCTGCCGAATCCGTTTTCACATCGGCGTCGATGCCGGCGTCTGCGTACATCAACGCTGCCACTTTGTCTTTCAGCATTAATGGCAGGATCAAGACTTGCTCATCAGAAGGTTTCCCAAATTGTTCGATGAAGCGTAGGTCCATTTCGGATGCAGTGCCGCCCGCAACGGTGCGCTCCCGCAACGCACGCGCTCCCAGGCCCGTGTGCACATTGAGAGAAAAGTCTTTTACCGCTTCGATGTCGACAAAACCGCGCCCTTGCCAGCCCATTGCTTTTCCTGATTTGACGACGAACAGAGCCGCTCGCCGGCAATATGGCACCGCACTGTCCAGCAGCGCCCGCAGGATTTCTCTCTGCGTAGTACCGGCGTGGATTCCGGAAATCGCACGCAGCAGTTCAGCGGGGTTGGCTCGCGAAGAAGCTCCTAGTTGCGGCTGCAGTTCCTCTAGCACTCGCTGCACCAGGTCCTCGCGCAGGCGCGGGAGACGGGTTTCCAGAACCTGGGACACCACTCGCTCAACGACTTGCTCCATCCAGGTTCTTTCCGCCATTCGTCCTCGACCAGATCTCGCCGCTAGAGATGAGATCAGCTCTCCCGATCCAGCTAAGTTCTGATTATAAGGTACTTGCGCGGGGAACAATGACACGCAAGTACCTGTTCTGCTGCCCAGAAACACCTTTGCCGCGAATTTATCGCAACAGCCTGTACATTCATACGTCAAAAGAATTGGGCGCAGCGCCTGGTTACCAAGTAAAATAACATTTCCCGATTGGGCCGCTGCGTCAAAATAACTGCATCGGACGGACGATGGGCACCATCCAACCCAGAGTAGGTGAGCCAGTCAGCGATGAACTGGTGCTGGTTCAGGCAGCCAAGCGCGGCGATGTCGCGGCGTTCGAAGAACTGGTTCGACGCTACGATCGCAACGTATTCCGCATCGCTCAGCACATTACACAGAACCGTGAAGATGCGGAAGACGTGGTGCAGGACGCCTTCCTGAAGGCATTCCAAAACCTGGAACAGTTTCAGGGGCAGTCCAAGTTTTATACCTGGCTGGTGCGTATCGCGGTCAACGAAGCGTTGATGAAGTTGCGCCGCCGGCGGCCTGAACGTACGGTCTCATTGGACGAAGAGGTCAAGACCGAAGATGATTCACTCCCCCGCGAAGTAGCGGATTGGAGCCCCAACCCCGAACAGCAGTATAGCCAGGCGGAGTTGCGCGATATCTTGACCCGGACCATCCAGGGCCTGCCGCCAGGCTTCCGGACGGTGTTCGTGCTGCGTGATGTGGAAGGTCTTTCAACCGAGGAGACGGCTGAGGCTTTGGACCTCAGCATTCCTGCGGTGAAGTCGCGGTTGCTGCGCGCCCGCCTGCAGTTGCGGGAGCGGCTCAGCCGCTTCTTTCAGAGACGTGAGAGTGGAGATGGCAACAAGTGAAATGCTCTGAATTCTTGCAAGAGCTGACAAATTACCTCGACGGCGTGCTGGACGAGCGCACCAAGTCCGAACTCGAAGATCACTTGGCTTGGTGCCACAACTGCTACGTGGTCTGCGATACCACGAAGAAAACCATCGAGATTTATCGCGACTCGCAACTCTACGAACTGCCCGAAGATCTGCGCACCCGCCTGCGTTCGGCTATCGTTTCCAAGTGCCATCAGCACAAGAAGACCGGTCCGAGGAGCGTTTGAGCGCCGCCTCGTGAGCCTAAGCTCCTAGACGCAATGCGCTGCAGGTGCGGCAATCTGCGTGTCCTTCCTCATTCGTACCCAATCGAACCTTTTTCCGAGTACCTGAATCTAAGCAGAAGAAGCCTGCCAGCGTTTGGCGAGGTCCAGGTAAAAGGGCCAAGAGGTCGCTACTGGGGGATCAATTATGCTGTCAAAGATACTCGATGCATTTTTTGGCTGTTGGCATAATCACTACAGTTTTCCGATCACGGTTCGACCCGGTACCCGCCGTAGCAAAGCGGCCTCCCTCACTGGAACCTACGTGGTTTGTCTGGATTGTGGAAAGGAATTCCCCTACGACTGGCGAGAAATGAAAGTTGTTTCGCCGCTGTCGGGTAATGCGAACCGCGCGGCTTCGCTGGCCACCAAAGAGGCCGGGTAAGGATCGGAAGACTCCTGTTTCCGCAAAACCTGTGACATCCGGCGAACAAAACAAAACCGGCGGCGCAGCCGCCGGTCAATTCACATCCAAGCAAACTTAATTTTGATTCTGGTCGTCGCGGCGCTTCAGTGTCGGACGATCGTCATCCGCACTCTTATTGCGGGTAGTCTTGTCCTTCGAAGCCGTACGCCGCAGACTGGGCTTTCCGCTTTCCTTTTCGTCTACGACCTTGCGGCGGTTCTCGAGTGCTGCCAGTCGCGCCTTCACTGTGTCGAATTCAGATGTCGTAACCACGTACTGCGCCCGGGCCGGGAGGATGCGCGAAATCTCCTCCTGCGACTTGGCGATGCGGTCTGGCGTCTGCGGGTGAGTCGAGAAAGCTTTCGCCAACGTCCCTGGCTTCTTCTTCTCTTTCGCCTGCACCTTCTCGAAGAAACTGATAAATGCGTTCGGATCGTAACCAGATTTGT
>QIAR01000461.1 GCA_003225595.1 Acidobacteriota bacterium
TAAAGCCATTCGTCAGGCGCGTAAAGCGCCGCATCCCCATGCGCATTGAAAGATTCTGCCGCTCAACAAAGCTAGTACTGATGTGCTTTGGATTAGGATCACCGCTCAAAATGCCAGTGCGGCATCCGATGCAGGTAGCAGGGCTGTAGCGTGATTCGGCATCATTGCTGATGCCAGCAGCACCAAAAATCTTGACCAGCATGGCGTAATCAATGTCCGCGCCAAATGCATCTTCTACAGCATCGGCATACACGCGATGACCGTCTGTGGTTAGCTGCACGCGGTGCACTCGGAGATTGCGGACATGGGCATCATGGTAGGCAGCGCAAGCACAGCCAAGGTCTTTCAGCAGTTTCAGAACTGTATGCTTCGCAACTCCGGTCATTCGGCATGTCGCATTGATAGAATTGCCTTCGACGAGTGCTACTACCACGCTTACTCGTTGCTGATTTTTCAAGCGATTCATAGAATTACCTTGCTATATAACAAAATTGTAATACACTACGATAATGCTTGCAATATAATTTTTTTGGTATATTATGTCTACAGTAGTTCAGTTCCCCGGACCGCCATATCTGCGCCTCAGGCAGATTGCGACCCGGGACGGAACGGGCGTTATAACGAAATGGTTGAAGCAATACCCAGCGGCAAGGGCGAGATTCAGAATCCGCGTGGAACACTTAGCAAAGTTTCAGCGAGACAAGTGGACCAACAAGCAATTCAAGCATTTGGGGGGGAGGCCTTTACGAGATCAAATGGGAGGACGACAAACCGTTTCGTGCGCTCGGTTTCGACAAAGACGAATATTTCATCATGGTTCTAGGCTGCACCCACAAGGGCAAGGTTTACGAGCCATCGAACTGCATTATGACAGCGTCGAAACGAATGAAGGAGGCACAAAATGGCTACTGGCCAATCGTTGATTACGACCTCCTCCCCCCGCAAAAACCTAGTTCAGGAACTACGTGACCCATTCTACAGGCGTGCGTTCATTAAGGCCCATGCTGGAGACAGTATCGCCTTCCAACTGAAGGCTATGAGATTGGCGCGGAAGATGGAACAGCGGGATGTTGCAGCCCTTCTCGGCAATCCAAAGCTACAGCCAATGATTTCCCGTTATGAGAATCCTGATTACGGCAAATATTCAGTTAGCACACTCCTAGAGCTCGCCGACGCTTTTGATGTTGCTCTTATCGTCCATTTCGCCCCATTCAGTGAATTGGTCGATTGGGACATGACGCGATCATCGGAGACGCTAAATCCTGTTTCGTTCGATGAGGATGAGGGTTTGTGGGGTGAGGGACTAACGTCAACCACGGCTATGCTCCTCGACTCGGAAAACAGTCAAAGCGGGCAAGAATTGGAGCCTGACGATGGCCTCGAAACACTTGGACTTGCGACCTCTGGAACTCAGGAAGAATTGGTAAGCGTAGGAACGACCATGCAGGAGGCAGCAGCGTGATGCGCAAAAATCATCCAAGAGAATCCAGCGAGAAGGAAATACCGGCAAAAGTAGCCATCACACATACCAAACCAAATTGGGCGAGGCTAGAAAATCCGCCATCAAGCGTTTACGCCAATCAGGTCGAGCTTCATATTAGCAATTGGGATTTCAGATTTCGATTTGGAGAAACGATTGATCAGCAGGATGAAGGTGCAAATGTAATTGAGCGAGCACGTATCATCATGTCACCACAGCATACGAAGGCTTTTTTAACCCTGCTCGCTGACAATGTTCGCAAATATGAAGCGGCATTTGGAGAGATACGCATTAGTCCAGTGGCAAAGCCCCAAACTCAGTGATCCTCGATTGATTCTCTCACGATCCGCACAGCGTTCTGGCTGGCATCTAAACGCTTGCACTTGTGCGCGTTGAACTGTTCTTGGATAGCAGACTGTGCATTTCCCATGTCGGGGTCTCCTGAGAACTGCGCGTTACAATACTCACAGACTCCGAGCACCGGGACATTCCTGACCCGCTTTACGATCCGAAGATTGCGCTTTGGCATGCCCACAGTTTCCCACAGCCCAGAAGGGATTGCCAGCCTGTGGAAATGCAAACTGCACCACTACCCATTTTTCCATTGACGAGCTTCTCGACGAGTAGCAGAATTCAGTTGTAACATTGCCTCCCCGAAGAGCAGTTCCCTCCTAGGAATGCAACACCCCCTGAAGGCGAACGGTTACCCTGGTATTGAACCCGCGGAAATCAGATTATCTTCCCCGACGGCCCTTCGAATCCTTGGTCGAACGAACGCATATGAAAATGCCATTTCTGAGCAAGACGAACATGTAGGCGTTCTTGACCTTTTCGAAGAAGGTGCAAACTCGGAAACCGAGGAGTACGCGTCGACGTGATAACGAACATCAGGAAGGAGGTCATATGCGCAGCATATTAAGGCAGGCGGGCGTGGGCCTGGTCGTGGCCGTGGCGGTTCATGATGGCCTGCGCAGAGGATGTCTTGGGTCCCAATCTATCGGGAGACGTTAGTGCAGCCATTCCGATCATCGACCTTGGGCCGCCGGGCGGAAGCTACAGCAATGCCCTCGGCGTGAACAACCGCGGGCAACTCGTGGGCGAGAGTGAAACTGCCTCAGGTGAGTTGCATGGCTTTTTCTGGGGGCATGAGCCAGACTGCCTCGCGTGAGTCCCGCGCCTTCCTCTGGATCAAGTGACCCGTACTAGATGAAGTGACCCCGTACTAACGGAGCAGGTTTCAGGGGGCGATAGGCATTTGTCTTTGATTCGTGTTCCCTGAAGTCGTTCGATTAGCTGGCTCGGCATTTCTTAACAGTTTGGGACGCGAGGTCTGATGTAAGCAAGAGTCTGTAAAGCACGGAACTTGTCGACGCCACCCTCCACTTTCGTATTGCTGAAGAATACTGTTTGTATGTGCAATCAAAACGGGATCTGAGCGCCGACGCTTCCTGTCCGCGACCAACCTAATTCAGAAAAGGATGCAAGGCGAGAGTCTGCCGCAGGCGGATGTGGATACCAACTAGTCCGTCTTTACGATTGGGCTGCGGATCTGGCCTAATTTCTTTCGCGTCAGAGTCTGTGGGCGAACTGTGCCGTCCCCGACGGGACTCACTCGATTTCCACTCTCACTCAGGATTTACGTCCTGGGCTGACGTATTCCGCCTCTAAAAGGGGCTGAATTCAGATCGTGCAATCCCTGCTCACTTTGAAAAGTAAATTCGCACACTCACACACTCGTGAACGCTGCGCGGGTAAATACAAAGTAAGAGTTCTCGACTCCGGTTCCAGCTCGATGTTGCAGGACTGGTTGTTTCCACGAATAACATTTCGCAAGACGGCATGCTGTATTACTGGACCTTCGGAGACGGAAGCGTCAGCTATGCCGTGAACCCAGTGCACGCCTACGGGCAGTGCGCAACGTTTCCCGTAGCTTTGCGCGCGAGCGGAGACAATTCCATGATGGACCTCTTGGAACGCGAAGCAGTTTTAGGTTCTTGCCCAAGCTTCATCGCGAAGGCGAAGATCGAATTGGGTCGTCTCGCCAACGATGACAAGTTTAATCTCTCCCGTCCTCTTTCACTCCGGCGCAACCAGCAATGGCTTCCGTCCTCTGAAGGACGATGTCCCGCGTAGGGTTGGAACGTTTCCGCACGACAATTCCAGGTTCATTCACACAGAATAGAAAACGGCCGTTCGAGTTCGCACGCGCACTCTGTAAAAACTGACACTTCCGTCAGCGGAGGTGGGGCGTGTTAACATGGATTTATTTATTGGGGTAGGAGGCCTTCGATGCGACCCTGCCTAGTGATTGCTCGCCGCGTAATCCTTAATCTTACCTTGACAGTGACGATTGTCGCGGCGACCGCACCAGGCGCCTCGGCGGCTCTGCCCAACCTTCCTGACCAGACCTGGATGACGAATGGGGCGATACGGGCCGTCGCCCACTTTAACAACGTCATCTGGGTCGGAGGCCAGTTCACCGAGTTGCGGGAAAAACCTCCGAACCAGGGCGGTCAGGTGATTGCCGTAAGCAACTTGGCTGCGATTGACGCCACGACCGGCGCGCCGGTTCCAGGCCTTCAGATGCCCGCAGTAACGGGAACGGGTTCGATTGTCTACGCTTTAACCGTGGCTGGGGGGAAGCTGTATATAGGAGGATCGTTCAGCGACGTTGGAGGCGCGGCACACCGCGATCTCGCAGCTATCGATGCAGGGACCGGAGCGCTGGACACCAGCTTCCATCCAGATATCGGAGTTGTCTGGACTCTGGCGGCAGATGCGTCAAGACTCTACGTCGGAGGAGGATTCGCCCTGGCGAATGGGCAACCCCGAAATCGGCTGGCCGCATTTGCCTTCGATGGCGCCCTAGACCCGATTTGGACACCTTCGGCCGACGATCGGCCGCGTGACATGGCGTTCGCCCCGGACGGGCAGTCAATATTTATTGTGGGACATTTCAAGAACGTTGCCGGTCCCGATGGCGTCTTTCTACCGCGAGACTCCGTGGCTCGTCTCGCCACCAACACCGGGGCGGTTCAGTCATGGGTAGCCGGCTGCCCCTGCAGCACCAGCCTTTATGGGATAGGCGTAGACGTAGTCGGCAATCGGGTGTATGTCGGTATGGGCGGCTCTGATTGGGTGGCCGCGTATGATCTCTCCTCGGGGACGCAGATCTGGCGCACCGATACCAACGGCCAGGCTCAGGACGTCGCCGTGATGGGCAACCGCTTGATTGTTGCCGGTCACTTTACCCACGTCGCTCCCCAGCCCGGTCTTACTTTCAACTGCTTCGATCACCCAGAAACCTGCGTGCAGCGCATGAAGCTGGCGGCACTCACGCTCGATGGTCAGCTTGACATGAACTGGGACCCCGAGATGACCGGCGACTATGATGGCGTCTGGCGAGTGCTTGTGAATGCGCCGCAGCTGTATGCTGTCGGTGAATTCACTCACGTCAGCGGCGTGGACCAGGAGAAGGTGGCGCGGTTTACGGATACGAGCGCCGGCCCCACGGTGAGTGCGATCTCACCCAGCTCCGGGACGAGCAGCGGGGGCACGGCGGTGACCGTCACCGGCACCGGCTTTGCCGCTGGGGCCACGGTGAGCCTGGGTGGGACCGCGGCCACCAATGTCACGGTCGTCAGCAGCACCTCGCTCACCGCCACCACAGCAGCCCACGCCGCCGGGGTGGTGGACGTGGTGGTGACCAACTCCGACGGCCAGAGCGGCACCCTGACGGGCGGCTACACCTACACCAACCCTGCCCCCACGGTGAGTGCGATCTCACCCAGCTCCGGGACGAGCAGCGGGGGCACGGCGGTGACCGTCACCGGCACGGGCTTTGCCGCTGGGGCCACGGTGAGCCTGGGCGGGACCGCGGCCACCAACGTCACCGTCGTCAGCAGCACCTCGCTCACCGCCACCACAGCAGCCCACGCCGCCGGGGTGGTGAACGTGGTGGTGACCAACTCCGACGGCCAGAGCGGCACCCTGACGGGCGG
>QIAR01000462.1 GCA_003225595.1 Acidobacteriota bacterium
TCCCTCTTCGAGAGCCCCATTTCTTTGGCGATTTTCTTCAAGGCAGCTTTTTCATCGAGTTTCTCTTCGGACATGATTTGCCCGACCCGCTGGCGGACACTCAGGCGAGACGCCGCCGGTTTCTGCGCCGACTCCTCAGGTTTGCCGATCAGCAGCGTAATCTCGCCCTTGATGTCGCCGCGAGACTTCAGCGTCTCCAACACTTCGCTGGCGCGTCCACGCAGAAATTCTTCGTGCAGCTTGGTGACCTCGCGCGCGATTACCACGTGCCGCTCCGGTCCAAGGATTTCGACAACGTCTTCCAAGGTTTGAAGCACACGATGGGGTGCTTCGTAGAAGACCTGAGTGCGGGGCGAGGCCTTGATTTTCTCCAGTTCCTCGCGACGCTGACCGCGCTTGGCGGGAAGGAAGCCGCTGAAACGAAATGAATCCGCCGGAAGTCCGCTGGCTACCAGTGCTGCCAGGAATGCCGAAGCGCCGGGAATCGGCACGACCGGTACATGATGCCGGATGGCGAGAGAGATGAGGCGGAAACCGGGGTCGGAAATGCCGGGCATGCCGGCGTCAGTCACCAGAGCCATGCGTGTACCCTGCTCGAGATCGACAATAAGCTCGGCGGCACGAGTCATCTCGTTGTGTTCGTGGTAGCTGATGCTGCGGGTAGTGATGCCGTAGTGATTCAGGAGCTTCTGCGTCTGGCGAGTATCTTCACAGGCGATCAGGTCAACTTCTTTGAGCACGCGCAGGGCACGCAGCGTGATGTCTTCCAAATTCCCGATTGGGGTTGCGACAAGATAAAGTGCCGGGCGGGGAGCGCGAGTGTTCTGGTTGGAGTTGGAACCGAACTCGGGGTCAGCCTTCATCGCCAGAAGTCTATCATCCTAGTCGGGCTGCCCGGTTACCCTGGTAAATTGACGGGACGGAAGCGGGAATCCTAGAATCGAATATAGGTAAAGCGTCAGGCAGTCGCTTCAGGAGTCCAATGCCACTTTACGAGTATCAATGCCAGAAGTGCCATCACCGCTTTGAGCGAATCCAGAAGTTTTCCGATCCTCACATTAAGAAGTGCCCAGACTGTGGCGGCCGGGTGGAGCAGGTCATTTCTGCGCCGGCTGTGCAGTTCAAGGGTTCGGGCTGGTATGTGACGGATTATGCCAAGAAGTCCGCCTCAGCAGCTTCCTCTTCTTCCAACGGTGACTCCGGCGGGAAAAAAGACGAGAAGAAAGAAGAGAAGTCGAAGGCCGAGAAGTCTGAAAGTTCAGCGAAGAAGACCGAAAGCAAGAAGTAGGAAAAGCTTACCGCAGAGAACACGAAAGCTCCACCGAGTTGCACGCTAGGTCCCTCGGGTCAGCAAAAGCTGCACCTCAGGATGCCGCCTCATCGCCACTTCATGTCGTAGCCCAGTTCGGTGAGGATCTGGTTTTCGAACTCGTACTCCAGAACAATGCCGAACTTATCATCCTGCAATTCCCACGAGGCGGCATAATTGGTAAGCCGTGGCTGATACGAGGAATAGGCAGCCGCGTAGCGGAGACTGCAAGGTGCGGGGCACGCAATCAGGCCGGTGGGATCGGCGCGATAATTGCCTGTAGCAGCAAACAATGCCGTCGAGAGCACGTCCGGCTCGGATGCAACCTGGACCTGGCGAGGCACCACGCTCAGGGCACGTGAGTCTCCCCCACGAATATCTGCAGGCGCTTGATTAAGAAATCGCTGTACAGGGTTTAGATCCACCCTCTGCGCGATCTTATCCTGCGCCGTCTTCCAGATGGCCCACAGGTCGGCATTGGAGTGCTGGGTTTGATTCACAAATCCCGCCGGAGGCCCGGCGGGCGACCCGCATCCCACGAGCACCAGGGTCAGAATGATTGCGGCCCGACTCCGATCCAAAGCCCCTCCTGAATTCCGCTATTTAAGACATCGGCAAGTTGGCATAGTTCTCCACTTGTAGGAGTCCCCTGGATCAAGGCGTGGGTGGCTCAGCCGTTTGGTGGTGGAAATTAGGACTTTCTGCGAGGTGGAGGGCGAGACGGCTGTCCCTCCCCCAATGTTCTGAGTCTTGAGGGGCTGCGGAATCGTTTTGCCCTTCCAGCCATCTAATTCAGCGTGCGCAGGCTGGGTTCGCGATCGGGGGCGAAGAATGGCGAGTGCGGGCCGGGCAACACTTCACCACTTTTTTGGGCCGCATCGAACTTAGCCGGCTCCACAGCACCAATCCCAAAGATCAGGGCGGGCACTCCCAAGTGTCCGTATTCGGCAAAATCATCGGAACCCATGATCGGTTGCTGTTCCGATACATTCGCATCACCCAAGGTTCGCCGCAAAACCGTCGCCACACGCTGAGTCAACTTCGGATTGTTGTAAACCGCATTGACGCTTTCAATCACCTGCACTGTGGGCTTCTTGCCGGCTCCTGCGGCCGCAGCCTCCGCGTCGGCGATGCGCTCAATGGCAGAAAGCAAGTGCTTCCGCACCTCGTCCTTGTAAGAGCGGACTGTGAGCTGCAGATGCACCTCGTCAGGAATAATGTTGTGTTTGGTGCCGCCGTGAATGGAGCCCACCGTGCTGACCGCAGGATCTCGCAGGTCGTTCTCGCGAGCGACGATGGTCTGCCATGCGAGAATCGTACGGGCCGCGATCACAATAGGATCTACCGTTTTCTGCGGTGCAGCGCCGTGCCCTCCACGACCATAGATAGTAACGTCGACGGAATCGGAATTGGCAGCCGAGAATCCCGGGGTATAGCCAACCTTGCCTGCGGGCAGTTCAGCCGTATCGTGCACGGCGACGACGTAGTCAGGCTTGGGAAAGCGCGTGAAGAGCCCATCGGCCAACATGGCCTTCGCGCCTCGAATCCGCTCCTCTGCGGGCTGGCCCACATAAATGAAAGTGCCATGCCAGCGATCCTTGCTCTGCGCCAGCAGCGTGGCCGTAGCAATGCCGATCGCCATGTGTAAGTCGTGCCCGCAGGCGTGCATCACAGGCACTACCGCACCTTGGTCATCCTTAGTGGTCACATGGCTTGCATAAGTGAGACCGGTCTTCTCCGGCACCGGAAGAGCATCGAGTTCGGCACGGATCATGACCGTCGGGCCCGCGCCACTCTTCAATTGTCAACAACTGTCGTCCTCGCTCCATTGCCGTCTATGCGCGAAATTCGAGCGGCGAATCCGACAGTGTAGGGACCAGCCGAGGGGCCTCATCGCCATATCCCCGCGAACATAGCACCGTAGTCCCAGGACGGCAAGAATCGCTTCCCCCGATACTCCCCAGAACTTCCTTCCAGCGTGGAAGAACGCTCAAATCATTTCGGTACCTGGAGTCATGCGATTACTAGATTTACCCGATCACCCCCGCGTTGACGGAGATTCTTCACAAGACATTGCGCTTGAGCGGTTGAGAACGGCGGCTGCACAATTCATGATAGAAAATCATCCGTGCCGAATTTCGGGAACTGTTTCCAAATAGACCCGCTTATCGACAACATGCCCTTTTTGTCGAAGCTTTTTCACCAAAGATTCGAAGTGAAAGTATCCACAGATGACAATCGTAGTTCCCGAACAAGAATTGGTTAACTTCTTCGCCCATATTTCTTCTCTCAGTTCATCTGAGGACATACGAGTCGCAACATTTTCCTGTGATATGGAGGCTGAATTGGTTTTCCAATATGCCAGCTTTGAATTTTCCCCCAGGGGTCATGTCAAGATTGAACCAACGCAAGCCCCGTTCTTCTGCTAAGTCCTGAGCCATCGATCTCCCGAGTCGTTCATGGTACTCCTCCGCTATCGCTTCAAGAGGGAGAAGATATCGCTGGTTCAAAAACGCGCGCAATAGCGCTTCAAAGCCACATTCCGAATTCTGCATTCTGTGATCGGCCCCGATTACTACGAAGTTCATGATGTTCTCAATTCGA
>QIAR01000463.1 GCA_003225595.1 Acidobacteriota bacterium
TCGCCATCAGGAGAAATCTTGGCCAGTCCCGGTGAAGCACCGACCCGCACATTACCCAACAACGCTCGATTTTCAAGATCAATGACCGAAACATTGGCCGAGGCCGAATTGGCCACGTATCCACGCTTGCCGTCTGGTGAAACCTCAATGAAGTAAGGTTTCCCGTGCACGCCGATCGTGGCCACCACCTGGTTGAGCTCCGCGTCAATTACGCTGACGTTATTCGAGCCGGTGTTAACCACATAAATCTCATTCTTCTTCGAGTTTGCCGTGACGCCCGTGGGCTCGCTGCCAACGGTGATGGTCTTAATCACGTGGAAGCTGGGGATCGGTCGCGGAGTAAGGTCGATTACACTTACTGTGTTGCTCTTGCCGTTGGTGACGTAGGCATACTCACGGTACGCAAGTCCGTAGTCGGGGAAACTTTTCTGGCGGAAGTACCACCATCCCACCGCACCAGCGATCGGAAGCAAGACAACAATGAGAAGGATCTTCTTCAAGTTCAGTGTGCGGCGGGCGTTGTTGCCGAGGCCTGTCTTCGCAAGGCTTGAGCTACCGGCGCGTGAGCACCAATGCCGGGCACCGTACGCCCAACCACCGGCGCGATCTGGCGAACCTGTGCCATCAACTCGTCAAACTGATCGGGATAGAGCGACTGCATGCCATCGGAGAGTGCCTGGTCCGGTTGATGATGGACCTCTACCATGAGCCCGTCTGCGCCGACGGCAACAGCGGCGCGCGAGAGTGGCGTCACTTTATTGCGCTTGCCGGTGCCGTGGCTGGGGTCGACGAGAATGGGAAGATGGCTCACCCGCTGCACCGCGGGAACCACGCTCAGGTCCAGCGTGTTACGTGTGTGGTCGGCAAAGGTCCGCACTCCGCGCTCGCACAGCGCAACGTTGTAGTTGCCCTCACTCATCACATACTCGGCCGCCATCAGGAACTCCTCCAGCGTAGCTGACATGCCACGCTTGAGTAGAACCGGCTTCTTTGCCCGCCCGGCGTGCTTCAGCAGCGAGAAATTCTGCATATTGCGAGCGCCGATCTGGATTACGTCGGCGTACTCCTCGACCAATTCAAGTGACTCATTATCGATCGCCTCGGTGACGATCTTCATCCCGAACTGCTGTCGGATTTCTGCCAGGATACGCAACCCTTCCTCTTCCAGTCCCTGGAAAGAATATGGAGAGGTACGCGGCTTGTAGGCCCCACCACGGAAAAACTGCGCGCCTGCCTGGCATACGCGCTCGGCCACCAAGAAAGCCTGCTCGCGGCTTTCGATGGCACACGGCCCGGCGATGACGGCTAGTCCAGGTCCGCCGAGGGTTGCCTCGGTGCCGGAAAAGCGGATGACCGTATTGTCTTCTTTGACGTCACGGCTCACCAGCTTGTAAGGCTTGCTGACACGTATGAGTTCCTGTACGCCCGCCATTTCTTCGAGCGTACCCGGCTCGACCTCGCCTTTGTTCCCAGTGATGCCGATGGCCGTGCGCTGCGCCCCCGGCATGGCATGGGCGCGATACCCCATGGATTCGATCCTTTGGCACACGGCGCGCACCTGCTCGTCCGTGGCGTGCGCCTGCATAACGACTAACATGATGGTCCCCTCGAAGAATGCAAGTTTATCGCTCAGAGCGCGCTTGGAGCAACCAGGGACGGGGCCCGACGTTTTAGCGACGCAGCCAGAAGCCGCCTCTCTAGGGAACGTTCGTTGAAAAGTTCGTTCCGGCGGGCTGTAGAGACGTTGCTTGCAACGTCTCACGTTCTTCTCTCGTTATACTGCTTCTGTGCCCCATTCCATGGCTCGCGAGCAGGACATTCTCAGGCTCCCTCCACCGAAACGCCTGCCACGCCTGACTTCCCGGCGGATCGGCATTCACACCTCGATCGCTGGTGGCGTGGAGAATGCCGCCGAGCGCGCTTACCGGCTGGGCTGCAATACCTTCCAGATTTTTTCCACCAGTCCGCGGCAGTGGCAGCCCTACGAGCTCAGCCGTAACCAGTGTGCCCAGATGAGTCGCCTCCGCGAAAGATATGACCTCAAGCCTCTGGCCATTCACGTCAACTACCTGATCAATCTGGCGAGCACAACCCCTCTTTTCCTGGATAAATCAATTGAGGCTTTTCGCGGCGAAGTCGAACGGGCGCTGGGTCTCTGTGCCGATTACCTCGTTCTTCATCCCGGCTCATTTCGCGGGACCAGCAGGGAACAAGGATTGGCTCGGGTAGCAGCGTCAATCACGCTTGCCACTCGGGAGCTCGATCTGGTGAAAGGCAAATTGACCGTGCTGATCGAAAATACCGCAGGGGCGGAATATTCACTGGGTGGCACTTTCGAGCAGGTGGCCGAATTGCTCGATCGCCTGTGCGGCATTGTACCCGTCGCCGCCTGCATTGACACTTGCCACGTCCATGTCGCGGGTTATGACATCGTGAGTGCCGAGGGGATGCGCTTGACCTTGGCCCATCTGGACGCAACTGTCGCGCTGAAGCAGGTTCGCGTGTGGCACTGCAACGATGCCAAGGCGGAACGTGGCTCGAATCTCGACCGCCACGAACATATCGGAAAGGGAAAGCTGGGGAGGGAAGTCTTTCGTCGACTATTGAACGATACGAGACTTGCGCACGCTGCGTTCATCGCGGAAACCCCGATCGATAGGCCGGGAGATGATCGCAGGAATGTAGAGGCGCTGAAAAAGCTGGTCTCCTGCAAAAATTCCAGGTAGAGACGACAATCGGAAAAACCAAACCGCTAGGTAGAGACGCAGCTTGCTGCGTCTCCGAATCACGATAGGGTGATGTGAGGCACGGAAAACTCTATCGATTTGTGGTACATGCTGTTTGAACTAGAAATCGACACAGCGCCGTCTCTACGAATACCGCGGACTGCTTTCATGACCTTGTATCGCAACACCTATCGGATCGAGTCCACGCGGCTTCGGGACTGGGATTATGGTTCGCCAGGGTGGTACTTTGTCACCTTTTGCACGCAAAAGCGGGCCTGTTTTTTCGGGGGAATAAAGAATGGAAATCTGAAGTTGTCCCTAGCCGGCCAAATTGCTGACTCAGAATTACAGAACATCTCGTTTCACTACTCGAATGTACGCTTGGACTCAGCTATCGTAATGCCCAATCACGTGCACGCTATCATCATCATTGATGGCCGAGGTTGCTATTCCGCCAGCCTCGGAGCTGATGGCTTGCCGGCTACGCCGAAGTTAGGCGCACCGGCTATAACAATGCTTTCTTTGTCATCAATCGTCCGCTCTTACAAGTCAGGCGTGACTCGTTTGTGTAACGCACATGGATTCCAGAACTTCGCATGGCAACCGAGATTCTATGACCATATACTCAGGACAAATGCCTCAGTCAACGCCGTGCGCGATTATATTCAAAATAACCCAGCG
>QIAR01000197.1 GCA_003225595.1 Acidobacteriota bacterium
GGGGCAGGCGGCTCCGGGCATGCGCACGGGCGAGACGCCCGCGCCTACATTGGAGCCCACGCCTACATTGGAGCCCGCGCCTATATTGAAGCCCGCGCTTACATTGGAGCTCGCGCCTACATTGGCGGGCATGCGCACGGGCGAGACGCCCGCGCCTACATTGGAGCTTGCGCCTACATTGGAGCCGAGATTAGTTTCAGCCAGGCCTTTCTTTGTTGGGTCGGTGGCCGGCACCAGCGGCTCGCAGAGTTCGGCGATTCGCGACGACTGCAGATACGCCTCGCCGCACATGATGGCGGTGACGCAAGCGGCGTAGTCGCGTCCGGCTTCGGAATCGTAGGGGAGACCGGCGGCCATGAGCAGCGCGCCGAGATTGGCGTATCCCAGGCCGAGCGGACGGTAGTCGTGTGAGTTGCGTGCGATCATCTCGGTCGGATAGCCGGCGTTATCGACGATGATTTCCTGCGCTCGAATGTGCCGTTGGGTGCGAACTTCAGCAGGTTGAGACTGGCCAGGTTACAGGCCGAGTCGTCGAGGAACATGTACTCCGAGCACGGGTTGGACGCGTTGATGCGCGCGGTGTTCTTGGAAGTGTGCCAGCGGTTGACAGTGGTATCGAACTGCATGCCGGGATCGCCGCAGTGCCAAGTGGCTTCGGCGATCTTGCGGAGCAGGTCTTTGGCTTTGTAAGTGGCGACGGGGCGGCCGTCGCGAATGGCGCGCGTGGAGAAATCGGTGTCGCGCATCACGGCGTACATGAAATCGTCAGTCACGCGTACGGAGTTGTTGGCGTTCTGGAAGAAGATGGACGAGTAGGCTTCGGAATCGGGAGAAGACCCGTCGTAGCCGGATGCAACGAGCGCGTGGGCCTTGGCCTCTTCTTTGGCCTTGCATTCGATGAAATCGACGACATCGGGATGGTCAATGTTGAGGATGACCATCTTGGCGGCACGGCGGGTCTTGCCACCGCTCTTGATGACGCCGGCGAAGGCGTCAAAACCTTTCATGAAGCTGAGGGGGCCGCTCGCAGTGCCGCCTCCGCTCAGCCCTTCGGTCGAGGAACGCAAGGAAGAGAGATTGGTGCCGGTTCCGGATCCCCACTTGAAGAGCATGCCTTCGGTTTTGGCCAGAGTGAGGATGGAGTCGAGTGAATCCTTCACCGAATTGATGAAGCAGGCCGAGCACTGCGGCTTGCTGTAGCCGGTGACGGAGAATTCAACGCGGCCGGTCTGCGGGTTCCAGTGCCAGTTCTGCGCGTCGGAGTTGGGCTCGATGCGGTCGCAACCCACGTTGAACCAGACCGGCGAATTGAAGGCGGCGTACTGGCGGATGAGAATGTGCACCAGTTCATCGTGGAAGGTGGCGCCATCTTCTGGCGTTCGGAAGTAGCCTTGTGCCAGTCCCCAGTCGCGGATGGTCTCGGCGACGCGCGTGACGAGCTGGCGGACGCCGGTTTCGCGCTCGGGCGTACCGATTGTGCCGTGCAGATATTTGCTGGCCACGATGTTGGTGGCGGTCATCGACCAGTCTTTCGGAATCTCGACGTCTTTCTGCTCGAAGATCACTTTGCCATGGGCGTCGGTGATCTGAGCGAGACGACGTTCCCATTCGACTTCGTCGTAGGGCGACACACCGGGCTTGGTGAAAAAGCGGCTAAAGGTCAGGCCGGGAGCCTTCTTCCTGGTCTGCGTCGCACTGGCGGAATATTCAGCAACCTTGTTGCTCACCGACTCGGTATTGGTCTTTTCATGCACGTCGGGCATTTCTTTCTTTCTCCTAATTAGATTCGGGCCGACAATTGGTTGATTCCGCGAGCTCCGCAGGAGTTTCTTGTGCAGAGTCGGGAAGCATGACGAAATCTCCCGAAATACCGGTGGCCGACTCCGCCGAGGATCCTAGCCACTTCTGCATGGCCGCGTGAGCGGCGCGCCGCCTACCCTCAACCAATTGCGTCCGCCCCTGTTTCGTATACCCCGGGGACTTCCCGGAGCACCTGCATGCGCCTTAGATTGGTTACAATACTCCCGTATCTTGGGCCAGTCAATAAAATATATCTATATATTGTATATCAACGCCTTAAACAGCGAGGATGGCTGTCGGAGCTACTTTTTTTTCACAAGGATTCAGCTGCTTGACGGATTAAATCGTCATCGCGCGCCGCGATGCCGAGCGCCGGACCGCCGATTCCAACGACACTTCGCTCTTTGCCAGCGATGAACAATCTCCATCGACAAGCCCCATGGGCACATAGACGTCTTCAAAGATTTCTCGTGGAGCAATGCGGCGCACGCCATCAGACGATTCCACCAGGTAGTCACCTGGACGGCCCTGATGCTCGCGACCGAGTGGGTCCACGAACGAGGATGTTTCGGTCAGTTGCTTCGCTTTAACGATAAGTTTTCCATTCAGTTACTGCTTTGTTCACGTGCATCCGCCCTTGGGGGAGGGAGATGGTTGAATTTAACTTCTACGAATTCGCGGTCGGTGCTATTGGCTGGAAATTCTTGGGCCGAAGGTGCGATGAATCAAAACTTTGGTGCAGTGAAGAAAATTTTTGGCAGCGGATTTCGTGGACCCGCGGGGATGAAGAAGATTGTTAAGACACTCTGTTGAAAGCGATTCGAGGCGATTCTTCACGTGCGGAACCTCACAGGGAAAAAAATTCGGTTACACTCGCCAGTGTGTTTTCCACATCTGTGCACAGGAAACGCAGAAAAACAGTTTCTCAGTTGCGCTGCGTTCGTTTCTCTTTTTTGGTTTTCAGTTCCCGTTTCGATATTCCGATGGAGTGACCTTTCGCCGGAACTCCTTGATCAAGGGATTTGGATGCTTGGCGCAACGCGCAGTGACACCCTAGCCGCTTAATCGAGACAAAGCCAATCTCGCAGCATGATAGCCACACATTCCGTGTACCCCGCCACCCGGCGGAGTGGACGAGGAGCATATGTATACGTCCCTAGCCGACGTCGCATAATGCCGCCACGTAGGACGAAACAGGAATTGCCGAAGATCCATAGCCCCACCTCCGATGTCTCCGCCTACGAGATTGGCATCCATCTTTTCCATGGCCACGGGAGAAAAAATTCGACGCGCTAAGATGCAGCCGCGGAATCCAGGCGCGAAGCGCTCGATCTGGGCCTCAAGTCTGCCCAGCATGTCGAACTCGGAGCCGTTCGGAACGTGACAGTAAGCCCAGGCAGTATGCCTGCCTTCCGGGGCGCGTGTGGGATCGAACAGACTCGGCTGAGCTAGCAGAACGAAAGGACGCTCCGCATGCCGTCCATGTCGCATGGCCTCTTCGGAGGCCGCGATCTCCTCGATACTCCCGCCCAGGTGGACCGTCGCCGCGCGGAAGCAGTCGGTGGCTCTCCAGGGAATCGGTCTCTCCAATGCGTAATCGACTTTGAAAACGCCCGGACCATACCGGTAAGTCGCGAGTTGACGTTTATATCCCTCTGACAATCGGTCCTGAGCCAACCGAAGCAATTGGCGAGGAGTGACATCACAAAGAGCGACGTCATAATGAGGAAGCGCCGCCAGGTTCTCAACGCGCCTCGATGTCGTTACGATGCCGCCGATTCTGGAAAGATGACTGCACAGGGCATTTGTGATGGATTGCGCGCCTCCGCGCGGGATCGGCCACCCTACTGCATGTGCGGCCCCCCCCAGCAGTACGCCAAACGCGGCGCTCAAGGACTCATCGAGACGGAGAAATGAATGTGCAGCCAGGCCGGCAAAGAGCGCCTTGGTACGCTGGTCGCGAAATAAACGACGAACAAGTGCCTTTGCCGAGGGAAATGCGTTCAGTCCAAAGCGTGCGAGCAACCAGGGATGGCGGGACAGCAAGTGAATGGGACGGAGCACTTCGGAAGACAGTTCAGTCCAGTGCTCAGCGAACGGCCCCATAAGCCTGCGCCACGCCTTTCCATCGGGACCCAGCGAAGACTCTGCATCGCGGAGATCGCGTTCCAATATCACCGCCGTGCCGTCGTCCAGAGGGTGTGCCAGCGCGGCTGGCGAGTGAATCCACTCGAGTCCACGGTCCCGCAACGGCAGTGATGAAAAGAACGGTGATCCAACGGCCAACGGGTGAACGGCCGATCCGAAGTCGTGAAGAAAGCCAGGAATCGTCAATTCGAGTGTGCGTGCAGCGCCACCTGGGTGCAGTTCGGCCTCGAACACTTCAACTTGCACCCCCGCTTGGGCGAGAACGATGGCTGCTGCGAGACCATTGGGGCCTGCACCGATCACGCAAGCTCTATGGCTCATCTCAAGGCACTCCGCATCTGATTGTGCGCCGTTTCAGGCATATCGTGATACCGCTGGCTTCTCTCCTTCATCAGCTAGACAAGTGCGATGCAATCTCTGCCATGAGTTACTGGCGGGGAGCAGGCACCGTGGGCCACTGAGCGATGCCGATCCTGCCATTCGGTTCGCGCTGGAGTGTCGGCGCGTAAAGCCCCAGGAGTTGACGGCGCCACCAGAGGCGCTGCGCGCGTTTTTCGGCCATCGTTGTGAACCAATATTGCCAGAGTACCGCGCGCACCTGGCGTGGCGGCTCGTGAGGGAAAGGATTCCCTGCAAAAAGAGCGAGCACGTCGGGGTCATTGGAAAGCAGTCGTACCTCGGTGTTGGGCACGATCGGATACTCGCGCCACGAGCCTAACGACGCGAACCACAAGTTCCAATCGAAGCGTGGCTGATAAGGCGCATAAATGCCTGGCTGCTTGCTTGAGTCCTGCGGTTTGTAGCGGAACGGATATGCGACCCAGGTTTGCCCGTCCTCGGAGCCTTGGAACTCGATTTCGTACCGACCACGCGTCATCACGGCGAAAAGGCCGTATCGATTTGCGATACGAAACGGTTCGAGAGCTGTCACCGGGAAGGTTGGGAGCGGTATCCACACCAATTGTGCTACGGTCGCATAGAAGATCCAGGCAAGCATCACGGCGACCACAGAAAGCTTCAGCGCGGCGAATTGTGAACGGAAGAGCGCTGGCCAGTTGCACCGGCGCTCCGGCTCAGACCGGCTGCCTTCACTGAATTGTGAAGCAACATCTCGCGACTTGGAGTCGGAATCGAGGGCGGTCAGGCTTGTATCGGTGGTCCGTCTCGCGTCCGCCCGATCAAGGAAGGGCCTCTTCCACCGTCGCGGTAAGAAGTGGACGAGAAAGCGGTCGTCCAGCAGCAAGACGCCCAACGCGAGGACCAGGTAGTTCAAAAACGTGTAATTGGCCGTGAGGATGATGCCGATCTGCCATGGAGTCACGATGAAGAAGCACGCAATCCGCAAGTGCCGCGGCAGAAACAGCATCCACACCAAACCCAACTCCAGCGCGAGGGTGGCATACGTCGTCGAGGCATGGAACCAGTGGGGCAGGTGTTGTACATACCAGCCGATCCAAGTGGGCAGCGGCCCGTTCTGGTAATACTCGTCCATGGCTGTCATGTGCCGCCACTCCGGGTCTCCGCTCGCGATCTTTGCGACGCCGGACTCGAAGTAGATCCGAAACCACTCCCATTGCAGCAGGAACAGACTGGCGCGCGAAGGCGCCCGTGGTATGCCCCAGCCCGGGAGAAATCCGGCCGGAGCCAAAAAAAGTGCAATGAATCCAGCTTCGAGCAGCATGCCGTCGGATTGATATCCAGAAAAATCCTGGGCGGCGCTCACGAACGAAAGAAAGCACGCGAGGCAAATCAGGAGCATTCCGCGCGGCCACACATTGAACGCTACCAGTAGAGATGCCACCATGCCCACCCAGCACAGAGCTGTTAGCATCGGCGAGCCGCCGGAAAACCAGAGCAGCGTTGGCGCAAACCAGAAGCGCGTGTGGCCCAACGAGCGCGCCACCGCATGCAGATATGCGTCTGCCGGGAGAATTCCTTTGGGACCGATGAGCCCACGGATCTGAAACAGCAGCGAGAAAAATGCAGAAAAATAGATGAGGCCGAGCGCGCGAAGGAAGAGCCAGCGAGGAATCAGGCGGTCCGTGGGGCCACGCTCCGAGTCGAACAGCCAGCGGATGGCGGACGCAGGAGCCCAGTCCATGAACGTCGGCCATTATACCGAGGTGGGGAGTTGGCCGCTTGCGGAGCCTTTGATGGCTGAGAAGCAAAAAGAAAGACAACGGTCAGGATATGGCAGAAATACGCGGTAACTCTTGCGGTGGTTCTGGTCCTCGTAGTCGGGCTCGTCGGCTCGAATTCCAACACCGCTTTGTCAGCCCGAGCGAGTTCGATTCAGTAGCCCGGAAAGCGAACCTTTAAGATGGCGCGTAGAGGACAAAATTGTGTCTCCCAAAGGTTTCGCATGTTCCTGTTGTCTAGCACTCTGGACTGAGGGCAGAGTGTCCATCAGGCTATCGTAGATGCGATTCGTGGGAACGTATCCTTCCTCAGCTAGAAACTGCTCCATACGGAATAGGACGGCTTCTTCCGCCTCGCCCTTATCTCTAGCAAGACCTTCAAATAGCATTTCGTCATTGGCACGTGTGATGACGTATCGGTAGTAGCTGAAGGTCAATGTCTTGGGATCACGCACGGGGTAAACTTCGGCCCGAAATGGCCCTTCGACGATGCGCATAAGCGGTGGCTCTCCCTTCTTGCTCAAGGCGACCAGGAGCCAGTTGCCGGCGAACGCCGGCGAGCGCAGACAGGTCGGTGGATTGGTAAGGGTTAAGAGCGTACTTTAATGCGTGTCACGAATCGTGTCAACAACAAACAGGGATATGTAATTCCTCACACATTCGTGGCCTAGTCGTGTACACGAGGGTTGAGGTCCCCACCATGCAAAGAAATGGGGACGTCTGGACTTATCGGCCTCTGCAGGCTCGCCCGGCTGCGAACGCTATCTTTGTGTATCCGCATCCAGACAAAAGCGCCCCCCGCCCAAATAGCGAGCAGCGGAACCAGACTGGCTAGACCGTGCAGCCCGGCAAGTTCTCCGAGGTTAAAGGCCTCGTGCGTTCTTTTTGGCAAAAATATTGAGCCGGAATTAATCGACATTCTCCCGGCCCAGAAGGAAGGCCATATCAACTGGACGATTGGGCATCTAAGCGTCTGCGGCGGTAATATCGTCGTTGAAACCGCCATCAGGGACAACGTGATGCCGCAAATTGCTAACATGGCAAGCAGCCATCGTACACCCCGTCCCGCGCTGCTCCAGACTGGGGCCAAACCAATACACAGCACCGGGATCCCTGCGAGCATGTACCTCGGACCGTACGAAGAACCTCCACGCCAGGCAAAAAACGAAGCATTGAAACACAGGTAGTACGCGGGGATTATCGCGGCAACAACAGCGAAGCTGCGGAAGTTCGCCTGTTTCCAGAGTAAACGCAATCCAAGAGGAGCGGCGGCGACCACTGTGGATAGCAGGAACAAACCGAGATATGGATCTAACAGGAGCCTCGCCATGATGAGGGGCCGCGGATAAGTCAATCCGTGGAACCCGGTATCCATCCAGGGAAATACTCCTTCCTGATAGTGGGAATAACCGAGGTCAAAAGGCGAGCCAAACGCCGCGTACTGGTAGAGCATCAGAACAGCCACGCAACCCAGAGCTCCGATAGCGATGCCGCCAGCAGCATGCGAGCGGCGCGCCCACCCACCGGGCCAGGCTTGGGCCAATGCGAGCAGCGCGAGAACCGCTGCTGCGGGTGCGGCCGGGTATTCCGTAACCGTTGCCCATCCCGCCGCGACACCGACCGCGAGCCCCAAAAACAGGTCTCGCATCGGGGAGCCCGCTTGGCGCAAGCCTAAAGCTGCGGCAAAGGAAAACAGCAGACACGCTCCCGCCAGTGCGTGACCGAATAGCGCAGTTGTGTACGCCCACATTGGTGTCGCAAGGCCGAGCGACAGCGCCGCAAAGACAGCACCAGCCACTGTGGCTCCGAGTCTCAGCGCTACCAGAAACAGGCAAGCCGTCGCCAGTGCGGCCGGCAAGGCAAGCGTGAAAACAGTCGCCACATAGGACAGGCCCACCAGGCCGCGTGGAGAGCCTGGATCCACACCCGCCGCGCGTAGCACCGGCCTAGCCACGGCCACGATGGGGACCGCAAGTAAAGCCAGGCCGGGTGCTTTATCGGAGTAATAGTGTCCGCGGAAGAACGCCTTGTCTCTCGTGTTCTCGTGATAGGCGTCAATGCGCAACGTGCCCTGCTCGATAATGGCGCGTATCAGGTCGAATCGCGAGTTTTGGTTCCACCCGCCACCCGCGTAAAAATAAGCGTACGAAACAAACAACACCGTAGCAATCAGCAGTGCGCTCTTATGGTTCGTTTTTCGCTGCTGCGGCTCGGCGGAGTTCGTCAGAGTCGCTCCAGCATGATCTGAGTGTACGGCCCAAACGTTGCATCTCGTACTCTCGGGTCTCACGAGGTCCTTTCAGCTCGATTTCCTCGGACTTTATGGCTTGTCCGTTATGTGCAAGGGTTAGATGAGCGTTTGGGGCTGAGCGAACTCATGGCGGAGCATTTTCCGAGGCTCGCCGGGAAAGAATACCCAGCTGCCGCAAGGCTGTTCTGCTGCGTCAGGCGGTGGACAGCCGCTTGGCGGGCTATGAAGACGTAAACGACGCCATGCGCCTTTCCCGAGACCCGACGTTCCGGCTCATCGGTTCGGAAAAGATCGGAAGCGGGCGCGGGGGTTCGGGGCGAGGCTCATGGCGGCCTGGCAAATTGTGGAAGGTAGCACGATAGGAGGATGCGTTAGAAGACCTCCAAAGAAAACCAGTTGGTAACCATGCCGCTCTGATGTGCATCAAAAAACCGAATCCTCGCTAACGAAAAACGGAGCTGGGACAGGCAAACGACAGCATGATTTCCGTTGGAAGAATAACACCAGATAGAGTTGGGGAACTGGCGATACCAAAGACAGTAGCGAAGTCTGAGTGGATCGTGGTTGGAGTCCTAGCTGTATTTTCCGTCTTTACGCTTGTTTATCCGGTAGCGCGTGCGTTTTATCATCTGCAAATTGACTACAACGAAGGATGGAACGTTTACCATGCGCAAACTGCGATGCATCATCTACCCCTGTATTACCCGAAGTATGGTTGGACCACCGTCAACTATCCGATGCTTTCTTTTTATATAGTGGGTTACTTCTCGCGCTTCCTCGGGAATTACGATTACTTGCTGGCGGGACGGGTACTTTCTCTGATATCCCTTCTGCTGTGTTGTATGTTGGTGTGTCTGATCGTCAGAACTCTTACGAACAATTGGGCAGCTGCCATTTTTGGAGCCTCCTTTTGCTTGGCACTCTTCTGCGCAAAAGCGTCTTTCTATGTGGGAGCAGATGATCCCCAGATGCTCGGACAACCTTTTCTTCTTGCAGGCCTGCTGCTCTATCTCTGGGGCCCACCTAGAACGGTGCTGCTTGGGTTGATTGCGTTTCTTTTCGTGCTTGGCGGCAATATTAAGCACAATCTCCTGGCCATCCCAATCTCGGTGGCGGTAGATCTTCTACTAATTTCACGTGGCAAGGCCGTGAGATTTCTATTGTTCTCAGCAATTTTTCTAGGTCTATCAATCGTGTTCAGCGTGCTGGTTGGCGGTCCGTTCTTCACTTCGAAGATGTTAACGCCGAGAGTCTATTCGTTGTACCGAGCCGTGAGACAGTTTGTCTGGCATTACGGATTGCTTCAGCTGCCCTTGGTCATTGCCTTCATTTGGTCAGTTTGGAACCTGCAAAACGCACGGTTTCGCGCAATATCTCTGTATTTTTTTGTGTCTCTAATCTTGGGCTTGGTGTTCTCAGGCGGCCACGGTGTTGCGATAAATGCATTCTTCGACAACTTCCTGGCCATATCTATTATCGTGGGTGTTTGCCTAGATTATGGATGGCGGCATATAGTTGAGCGGCGATGGAGGTTTGCGGTACCCGTATTGCTGTACTCGAGTGTTTTCTTTGTCTTCGGCCAATCGGGAAACGTCAACTTGCCACTGCATTTTTCTCAGTTACGGGAATCGGAGAAGCGTTTTGAGGCAGAGGTATCGTTCCTCGCCGCGCAACCTGGTCCTGCGATCTGTGAAAGCATGCTGCGTTGTTATTATGCCGGTAAGCCTTTTCTGTTCGATCCATTTAACAGCACCAGCCTGGTGCAGTTTGGCAAGCTGGACAGCAAGGACATCGTTGATCAGATTGCCCAAAAGAGATTCGGAGCAATACAGACCGAATTGCCAGTCTCCGATTTTCCGAGGCCGAACGACCGTTTTCCCAACGACGTCCTGAATGCGATCACTCGGTCCTATACTGCGTCCTGGCGAGACCAGGACTGCATCATTTACGTGCCGCGCCCAGAAGGGGTGCCCAGAAAGTCGTTAACGACGGCTATTCAATAAAGATGGACTTAAGCAAGTTCAGCGACACGAGGCGTGACGTGGTTGCTGAAAAATAACTTCTAAAAGAGGAAGCCCAGATGAATTCCTTCCAGAAGTTTGGATTAGTCATCCCCACCTTGAATGAAGCAGAAAATATTCCCACACTGCTCGACCGTGTAGGGAATGTATCATCGGGGTTCGCTCTCAATTACGAGTTGGTCGTGGTCGACGACGACAGCCGGGACGGAACTCAAGAAATCGTTCGCAAGTATGCCGAGACCGATGCTCGCATTCGGCTGCTCGTACGACGAGGTCAGCGTGGGCTCGCCGGCGCGGTAATTCATGGATGGCAGCACACGAACGCTGATTTGCTGGGGGTAATGGATGCAGACCTGCAACACCCTCCCGAGTTACTGCCACATTTGATGGACGCAGTGCGCGAGGGTTATGACATCGCCATTGCCAGCCGATATGCGAAGGGGAATTCCCCGAACGGCTGGAATGCCGCGCGCCATGCCGTCTCCTGGCTAGGTACTCTGGCCAGCATGCCTTTGCAGAGGCGGGGATGCCGGGTGAAGGATCCGCTGTCAGGCTTCTTTGTAGTGAAACGCCAATGTATTGACGGTTTGAATCTGCAGCCAGCGGGATTCAAGATCCTGCTGGAAATCCTGGTTCGGGGGCAAATCAACTCCGCGGTGGAAATACCTTTCCAATTTGGCGTGCGGTATGCGGGAAAGAGCAAAGCCGACGTGAAAGTGGCGCTGCAATATTTTTCCTTGTTGGGGAAACTCTCCCGCACGACTTTTTTCAGGCCAGGTCAGCGATGAAAATATGTCTGGATATCCGCGTTCAAGCCCAGCCGGCGAGGATTGAATGAATACGGGTTTCACATCGCCCATCTCAATTTCCTATATCAGTTGAAACTGCTCACCTTGTGGTGCGAGTCCGCAGGTAATTTGGCAAGAAAATCCTTTAATCAGCTTGCAGTAAAACAAGTTTGCATGGGGCTTGTTCTTTTCAGTCTTTCAGGTCTATTCTCTCTTGCCAAACATCACAATCTTTCCAGTGAAAGGAGCAGGTTCCATGGTGAAGAAGCTACTCACTCTCTTGTTCACGTCTTTAGTTACATTCTTGCTGTCAGTGCCGATGTTCGCGCAGGAGGGCTCCAAAGAGGAGGAAGCGAAGGAGACTCCCGCCCAGGAGCAGGCGGGGAAGGAAAATAAGGAGAAGGCCGCGAAGCGGGCTCGGTGGGACGGCATTGTAACGAGAAGCAATAAGGATAAATCTACGCTGACCGTTCGTCAGAGGAGCTCGGGCGTCGAGAAGACCATCCATTACGACAGCTCGACCCAATGGATTAGTCAGGAGCACCTCAGTACAAACACGAAAATCATTGATGCCAGCCAGGTTAAGGACGGTGATCGGGTGATCTGCCTGGGCACTTACGACGAGAAGGGCGAATTTCACGCCACTATTCTCTCTAAGCGGCTCTCCAAATGACCCTAACTGCGAACCCGAAGGGACAGATCGGCCCGGCCATTTTTATTGGGATGGGGTTGTAAGACAGCCCTACCCATACAGACATCGACATTGATTCCTGTTGGTCTCGAGCGACAAATCGCCCTAGTTCGGTGTCCTCGGCCCTTGCATGCACGTTAGTGGGAGGGGTTGCAGCCGAAGTGATTACTCGCCAGCCGCGACGGCGCGATCTGCCTGGCGGCGCCGGTTATATCGCAAGGCGACATTCATGAATACGTTACCGCTGGCCGTTTCAAAACACATTACTAGCGCCTCGGTGTCCTCGCTGCTCCGGCTGCCTTCGTCTGAAGTGTGGAGCGCGGGCGGATGCACCCGGAAATGAAAGCCCTCGTCATTGAGGGTTGTTACTGCGTTGCCGATTACCTGGTTGGCCAGCTCGCAAATCGTTTCCCGGACCAGTTCATCGGACTCGGGTAGCTCGGCGCCGGCCATACGGCTGGCGACGCGCACAGCGGTCTCCGGAGCGAGATCAAAGATGATGCGGCCTTCAATATCGCCGGTCAGCCATACCAAGGCGGCCACGCCCTTGCGACGGTACCCTTCTTCCTCCATGCTGAGGTTCGCGATAGACGTGCAGCATTGCAGTCCTTGCGCGAGCACGGCATCGGCCGCGTTGATGAAGGGCTGGATCAACTCCATTTTCATAAGTCAGGCTCCTGCGCCGGCGGCGTTGCTGACAGACCCTTCGTCTCCCAGCACGTATTTGATGACTTCGTACAGGACCTCCGGCTTGACCGGCTTTTGCACGAAATGGCGTGCGCCTCGTTGTAGCGCGGCCACGATATTTTCCTGGTACCCGACCGAAGACACCATCACAACGCGGGCCTCCGGATGCTGCTGGACGATTTTTCCCGCTGCCTCGATTCCCTCCATCTGTGGCATGGTGATGTCCATCAGCACGATGTCGGGGTCGGTGCGGTCATATTCGGTGATCGCCGCCAAACCGTCGCCCGCCTCGCTGGCTACCTGCCCCCCGAAGGACTCGATCATGCGGGCCAGATTCCGGCGCGCGAAGACGGAGTCATCCACAATTAAATAACGGACTGGTTGTCCGTCCTTACTGCGTCGCACTGGTGCAAACTGTTCCATATCGCAGCCCCCTCCTACTGCTTTCACGCCCGTCTGCATTCTGCCGGAGAATTAATCTCCAGCACCCGCGGCTTTGCCGCTGTCGTCGCCCTCTGGTCTCGTTTGGCCGCGTCCGCGATCTGGCGCGCACTGCGCTTGGAGAGTGTTCGCCAGCACCTCCAACGTCACGACACGCGCCGCGTATCCGCGATCGATAGCTGCTTTCGGCATCCCGAACACAACGCAGGAATCCTTGCTCTGCGCGATAGTCATTCCTCCCGCCGCCTTCACCGCTCCCATGCCTTCGGCCCCGTCGTCGCCCATGCCCGTCATCAGCAGGGCCATTCCTCGCGGCCCGAACTCTGCGGCAAGGCTTCTGAATAGCACATCGGCAGAGGGGCGATGTCCATTGACTCTTTCCTCATCGTTCAGGACGGCCACATCTCCCAGGGGGAGTCGCTTCACTTTCATGTGCCGGTTTCCTGGGCAAATCAGCGCCCGCCCCGCCAGCAGCAGATCACCAGACTGCGCTTCCTTCACCTGGAGAGCGCAGGTTTCATCCAATCTGCGCGCGAACATCTCGGTAAAACCATCTGGCATGTGCTGTACTATCACGAGAGTCCCCGGAAAGTCAGCGGGAAGTTGCGCCAGCATGTACTGCAGCGCGTTCGGCCCTCCAGTCGAAATCCCAATCGCCACCACACGCGTAGGAGCGGTCTGCGAGGCCAGCGGAGACTTGTCTGTGCGACGCAGTTCTTTCGGGGGCGTGTTGATGCGTACTCCGTTGCTCTCGGCCGCAGCCTTGATCTTGGCAATCAGTTCCTCTGCGATCTCAGGCATGCGCGCAAAGACGTCCTGCGGCTTGGCCACGAAATCAAAAGCGCCCAATCCCAACGCCTGGAGTGTGATCGACGCGCCCTGGGTGCTATGCGAACTGACCACAATTACTGGCAGGTGATGCCGCCGAATAATTTCCTTCAGGGTGTCAATCCCGCTCATGCCAGGCATTTCGAGATCCAGTGTCACCACTTGCGGCTTGAGCTCTAAAATCTTCTTCAGACCGAAACTGCCGTCCATGGCGGTCCCCGCCACCTGGATGCATTTGTCGTTCTCCAGGATCTGCGGAATGAGCTTCCGCATCAGCGCCGAATCATCCACCACCAGCACTCGAATGGGAGAGTTCAAGCCTGTACCCTCGTCTCCGGCTCCGCCGGTCGGGATCGATCAGCGTGGGAGAGAAGCATTCCGGAAACGGCAGTGCCGGTCCCACTCGGCCGCGAACGGGAGAAGTGCTCCAAAACTGCGGAAAGGTTCAGGATCAGCACAACTCGTCCGTCGCCCATAATCGAGGCTCCGCTGAACAAGTCGGTTGAGATTGCATGGTCGTCCAAGGCCTTGATGACCAATTCTTCCTCACCTTCGAGTTGGTCCACAATAAGCCCGAATTTCTTTTCGCCTCCAGTAATCACTAGCACGAACAGTTTGCGCGATCCACTCTCCGCACTTTCAGTGGCCGGCCTACCCAATCTGAGCATCGGCAATACCTGGTTGCGCAACTGCAGAACCTCGCAGTTATCCACCTGGTGAACTTGGGATTCGACGGTTCGCGCAATTTCCGACACGCTGTTGAGCGGTATGGCATAAAGCCGGTGTTCCACCCGGAAGAGTAGCGCTTTGATGATGGCCAGCGTCAGTGGCAGCTTTAGCTGGAACGCTGTTCCCTGGCCGGGGTGTGACTCCACATCTACCGTACCTTTCAGCCGCTGCAGCACGCTGTGCACGACATCCATGCCCACGCCTCGTCCGGAAACCTCGGTGATTTCTTCCGCCGTACTGAGTCCCGGCCGGAAGATTAAGTCTAAGATTTCAGCCTCGTTAAGCCGCGCTGCTTCTGCGGCTCCGATCATCCCCTGTTCAATGGCTTTGGCTTTTACTCGTTCAGCATCGATGCCACGGCCGTCGTCGCTGACCTCCACCACCACTTGGTTTCCTTGATGGTAGGCTTTCAGACAGATCGTGCCCTGCGCCGTCTTGCCGATCCGCTGGCGTTCTGGCGCATTCTCGATTCCGTGGCTCACTGCGTTGCGAACCAGATGTGTGATGGGCTCGGCGATCGCATCCAGGATGCTCTTGTCGAGATCCGTCTCCTGTCCGCTGATAACCAGTTCCACTTGCTTCCCGCAGTGCCGGGCCACGTCACGGACGATACGTGGGAAACGGCGGAAAAGTTGTTCCACCGGCACCATGCGGATCTTCATCACCGAACGCTGAAGGTCGTTGAGCACCCGCGCCTGGAAAGCCATGGCATCGGCGAACTTACCGCGCAGTGGCTCCTTGGGAAAGCGTCTGGCGAACTCGTGCACCGTCTGCTGCAGCATGGATTTGCCGATGATCAACTCGCCGACCAAGTTCAAAACGTTATCGATGCGCTCCGCGTCCACGCGCAATGTGTTCTCGGTACTAGCTGCGACCTGGGGCTGCACTTCCTGACCATTCTCTTGTTGTTCTGGAGCAGAAAGAGCACCTGCGTTGGCGTCGCCGGCTGCCGCGACCGGCTCGCTTGTGACTTCCGCCTTTGGCTCTGGGTTGGGCGAAGTTTTGTCTTTCGGCGCAGGCGAACTGCGGAAAACCTCAATATCCACTTTCGAGACAACTGTCGGGATTTTGCATTTCGCCGCGATCTGGTCCGCTGTTTTGTCCGTGGCGAGGGCAAATTCCAGCAGCCGACGTGCTTCTGAGCTTCCGGGCTCGGGTCGAGTCGCTAGGATCTCTCCCAGGGAGCTCAGTGCGCTTTGCACCAGTTGCCGTCCGGCGATTGGCATACCGCAGTGAAGATCGATCTCCACCAGGACGTGATACACGTTCTTGCCCAGGTTCCACGAGTTCCGAATGGCGAGCTGTTCGTATTCGTTCCACGCGACGGGCCGCCTCGACCCGGGCTGAACTTTCGATTCCTCCCCGATCGTTGATCCTGCCGTCCCCGATCCCGAACGCTTCGATTGCTTGGTCTTTGTTACTGCGTTCCTGCGTCCTTTGTTCGAATTCATTCCGCTCGGCTCTTTTGTGGATGGTTCTTGTGCAAGCTTGCGGATCATTTTCCGCAGAGGTTCAGCCGATGGCACTTTCACCCCACCGCGATAGGCCGACAATATCGCGCCGAAGATGTCAGCCGCGCTGAAGGCAACCTCTGCGAGGGAAGCGTGAGCCGAGGCAGTTTCCAGCGCCAGCGCGTCTTCCATTTCGTGGGCCAGTTCGCTCAGTTCCTCATATCCGCAGGCGGCAGCATCGCCTTTCAGAGTGTGCACGGTGCGCCGGATGGTACGCACGATTTCGCCGTCGCCCGGTTTCTTCTCGAGCTTCAATGCTTCATCGTTCAGCGCCTGGAGCAATTCCTGCGCGCTCTCAAAGAAGAGCTTTCGCAGTTCTGTCATCCGTTCATCGGAGGACTGGCTCACGGCCTCATCTCCACTCGCTGG
>QIAR01000464.1 GCA_003225595.1 Acidobacteriota bacterium
GCTCGTTCGGCCTCGTTGGGCGAAAATAGGACATTCTTGGCCTCACGGGCGGACAAAAAGCGGACAAGGATTTTTACGCTCAATTGACCCTCCCCTCGGGCTGTGGTTTTTCCTTCTCCGCCGCCTTGAGAATTTCGTCGTAGCGCAGCATAGCACTGCGTTTGTGCTCTGCGGTCGGATGAACATATCTCTGCACGATGCGAATGGAATTGTGACCGAGAATGGCTGCCAGGGTGGCGAGGTCGATACCGTATTGCGCCAGCCTCGTGGCAAAGGTGTGCCGGAAATCGTACAGCACGAACGTAAACGACAGGCCCGCCTTCAAGGCCATTGTGCACAGCCGGTCGTGTGCCCCGTTCACCCGCGTGATGTGCTGCCCTGGGTTTCGCGGCGAAGGGAATATCCACGCAGAGCTGCCGGAGATCCGCCGCCCAAGAATTTGGCGGCTCTCACTGGTAAGGTCCAGCGTCCGCCGCGCCGCCGGCGACTTGCCCTGCCGGATGTGAACCTGCCCGCGCTCCAGGTCCACGTCGTCCTTATGCAACGAGGCAACCTCGTCGGGACGAATTCCCTGATTCAAGATGAGGCGCCCGAGGTCGTAGAGATCTTCGTGCTTGGCCGCGCGCCTGAAATACTCCTTTTCCTCGTCCGGTGTGAGGACGTGAATACGAACGGCATCCGCGTCCGAGGGCACAGTCACATTGCGCACCGGGTTTGCCCGCGTCCAGCGCTGTTTCATAGCGAAGCCGAAGAACTTTGAGAGTGCATGGAGATCGTGGCGCAAGGTGATGTCGCGAACCTCGTGCTCGTTCACGCGCCAAGCTTTGTAAGCCTCAATGCGCCCTTCGTCGATCAGGCTCACGGCTTCATGGCCAAAGAAATGCTTTGCGCTGGCAAAGCTCGTGGCAATCCGGCGAGAGCTGTTCGGGTGCGCCCGATGTTCCATCCTGGCCCAGGTCAGAAATTCCTCCGCCGCATCAGTGAACTCGCGGACCACAATCCTCTGCGGCCGGCGGCCTTCCAGCAGGGCCCGCCGATGATCCGCTTCGACGTCCTGAGCCTTGGTCGTGTTTTGTTTTGTGGCGACCAAGTCGGTCGCTCCGCTGTACTCCTTTCCGTCCAGCTTGAAGCGGTAGTGCCATATCCTTCCGCGATTCCTCAGTGGCATAGTTCATCCCCCGAATTTGGGCCTGCATCCAGCGTTCAACATGGTCCTTCGGATACCAAACGCGCCTGCCCGCCTTCAAGTACGCTGGCCCCTTCCCCTGCGATCTCCAGTCGGCAAGCGTTGCCGGTGAGAGGCCGAGATTATGCGCCAGCTCTTCCGGAGAAAGCAAACTCTCCCTCAGGCCCGTGAAGTGTGCCAACCCAGCGCCCTGATGGCCCTCTCGCCTGACACTTTCTGCCTTCGTGCTCACTGCATGTACCTTTTGGTCGCGTTGCCTTCGCGCTCGTAGTTGCAGGCCGCGGTAAAGTCATTGCCGAGAGCCAGCCCCATTACCACGCCGCGGCTTTCCGCGCTCTCTTCTTTGCCCATGCCGTGATGTTTTGCTCCTTGCACTTTCTTTGCTCTCCTCGTTCGGGTGTACCATGCCTTTGCGGGCCGCTTTTGGAGTCGACCCGCCGTTGGGGTGTTTTGCTGGATTGACAACGCCCTCGACCCAGGCCGGGGCCGAAACTGAGAAGAAGCGAACGCCGCAAATGCGTTGCGGCGTTTCTTCTTGTGCTGACTTTTTGACATAGACGCTCTGTAACTTCTCTAACTACTTCTCTTAACCCATGCCGCCGTTGACTGTGTGACTTGCTGACTGATTGACCCGGCACTGAAGGGCGGTTTCCCAAGAAATAATCCTGCGCACAACGGAATACGGAGCTTCGCTCTTTGTGTCAGCAATTTCGACGCGAGCCATGCGCCGTGTAAAAACTTTCGGCGACAAACGGTCGCCTCTGGTTGGTGGTCTTCCGTTCGCACGGACCCATTCTCGAAAGTATCGGCTGCCTCGCCCCACGTGAGGCTTCTCACGCTTTCCGAGGCTCATCCACCAAGGCACGCGAGCGAGAACCTGCAGCAGATCGTCTGACAGCACGTCAAAGCGCAGCAGACAGGTCCAGCGCCGGAATCGTGGGTACTGATACCGTTTGGCCCACTTGCAGTAACCGAAATACACGCCCGGTTCGATGCGGTCATAATCCTGCCATGCGATTTCGGGTTCTGCTGCATGCACAAGTGGCGGGCGTTGTTGGTGAACGATGGCGAGTTTTCGTCTGGCTGACATCAATCCGGGTACTCCACGGTTGTTGCTAGCGGTTCGCGTATTGAAGACAAAATTACTAGTCTCCGCCGTCCAACCCGGCGAGTTTTCAGCTTTTGTCTGGCAATCAGGGCATCAACGGTTCGGATGCTGACACTGAGCGCGCCCGCAGTTGCACGCCGTGAGATCAGGACCGGGTCGACTGCTGCCTTTTGCGTTTGCTCCATATGGCCTCCAACGCGCAATTAAACTGCATGGAGGCGCACTGGGTCAGTCACACTTGTGTGTGTTTTTTTAGGGAAGAACTGTTACTTTGTCGGCGACGACTGGAATAGCGACTCCGGTACACAAGCATTTTCAGGTCTTGCTCAGAAAAATCGCCCCGTCCATAGGCAGCCCGAATTAGCTCGGCCATTTCTCGAAAGTGTGCTCGGCCGGTGCGGCGATCTACTTCGTCAATCAAATAAGGTATTCGAAAGGCGGCGTTCATCCTGCGGAAGCCCCTCCATTTTGTAGATCCAGATGCCCTGCTCTCCCGCAGACAGTACGCGATGCCGCGCAAGAAGATCGGGAGGCCATGTGGGGGCGTTGGCCAGTCCTCGACCGTACTCTGTAAAATCAATGAGCCTGTCTGTTGGATAAACTCTCCAAGTTCGTGAGCTGCGGACTCCAGATTCGCGATAGCTCGCTCCAGGCGTTTTTTTTCTTTGGCCGTATAAGTCGCATGCGATTGCCCCAATGGGAACTCGATCAGGTCTAGGAGTACAGACTCTAACCATCTCGCGTCACACCCTGCCTTGCAAAGCTCTTCAAATGCTCGTCCCACATAACCGTGACCGTGCAATTCTTTCGAGAGACCTTGCTGACGCTCCAAGTCCTGTTTGCGCCTTTGCTCCTCTCGATCAAGCATCCCGAGTGAGGCTCCAACCGGGGCGACCAGTTGCTCCGCTTCCCATCGCGGCACCTGATGACCCAGTCGCCGCGCACCGTCCTCGCCCATCAACCAGTGGATTCTCTTCTCTCGTGAAGCCGCCGTTTGGATTGTCTTACCCTTATTCGCCTGGGCGCCCATAACGCAGCAGCATACATTCTGAAGACGTTCACCGTCACTTGAGTCCGTGTCACGCTTCAGGCGCTGAAGGTGGATGCGGATATCGGCGGTATGTTGGTAACGCAGATTGCGATCTCTCTCCAGTGTTTTTGTCGATCTTGCTGCGCGGTCATTTTGGCAATACTTTCGCCAAGATGGATCTTGAAGACTCGTGATCGCGTGTTCGAGTTTTGTTACACTGTGCGCTCGCCAATTTGAATAGTTATTAGCTACCTCATCGCAGGCTGCTCGATTCGCGCCACAGTTTGCATGACCGGAGTGGCAAAGAATACAGTGGCAAAGCTCCTTTGCTGACATCGGTTGCGCGTGCGCTGCCTATCACGATCAGCATGTGCGGAATCTGAAAGTCCGCCGTTTGCAAGC
>QIAR01000467.1 GCA_003225595.1 Acidobacteriota bacterium
GGCGCTGGTCGAGTCGGCACACGATTGGTCCGACGGTGGACGCGCGGTGACTCTGGCTGATGCAGCATTTCCGACGGGTGTCGGCATGACAGTAGAGCTCGCTTCCCAAGGACTTCCGGCGGAGTTCGCACTCTTCGGCGAGTATGCCAGCCGCGTGGTACTCTCCTGCGACCCAAGTAACCTCTCGCGAATCAAAAAAGTAGCGGTACAATACGGCGTCTCTCTGGATATGATTGGAGTGACCATTCCCGAACAAGTTGAAATCAAGCTGGATGGGCAACTAGTCGTGTCTTCGACGGTTTCTGAGCTGCGCGATGTCTACGAGAACGCGCTGGAGCGGGCGCTGCGTACGGAGGCAGACGCGCTGGTGTCCTAGTTCAACAGTTCTTAATCGAAGAGGTTGCGAACTGATAGCTGATAGCCAAGAGCTGATGGCTGATAGCTGATAGCTGAGTGCTAAATGAAATGCTGCGTCCCGACAAATTTCGCGAGGAGTGCGGAGTGGTGGCGATCTTCGCCAATCCCGAAGCGGAGACGCTCGCCTACCTCGGGCTCCATGCCTTGCAACATCGCGGGCAGGAGTCCGCCGGCATTGTCACCTCAGATGGAATGACCTTGCACGCCCACAAAGCCATGGGATTGGTCGCCGACATCTTCACCGAAGAGGTTCTCTCGCGTCTGCGCGGAACACTCGCCATCGGGCACACACGTTATTCGACCGCGGGCGATTCGGCACTGCTCAATGCCCAACCGATACTGGTCCAATCGAACAAAGGCATGATGGCCATCGCGCACAACGGAAATCTGGTAAATGCGCACGAGATTCGGCATCGTCTGGAAGCTCAGGGTTCGATTTTTCAGACCAACAGCGATACCGAAGTCATCGTCCACCTGATTGCGCAATCGCGCGAGCAGACGCTGCCCGAAGCCATGGCCGATGCCCTCCGGCGAGTCGAAGGCGCGTTTTCGCTGGTAATGATCAGCCCTGACCGCATTTTTGCGGCGCGCGACCCGCGCGGTTTCCGTCCGCTGGCCATGGGACGCATTCCCGCTCAGCCGGGCGATAAACAGGAGACAGTTATCTTTGCCTCCGAAACCACTGCCTTCGATCTGATTGGCGCGACCTACGAGCGCGACGTGAAGCCGGGCGAGTTAATCGTCGTCGGGCCGGAGGGAATCACGTCCCGCTTTTATGCTCCTTCCCAGCCGCAGTCGAGCTGCATTTTCGAGCACGTTTATTTCTCCCGCCCTGACAGCCTCGTCTTCGGGCGCCCCGTGGACCTCAGCCGTGATGCTCTCGGTCGTCAACTCGCGCGCGAAGCACCCGCCGAGGCCGATATCGTAGTTCCGGTACCGGACTCGGGCGTGTCCGCCGCCATGGGCTATGCTGCCGAAAGCGGCCTTCCCTTCCGTTTTGGACTCATTCGAAATCATTACGTGGGACGGACGTTCATCGAGCCCTCTCAGTCAGTGCGCGACTTCGGCGTGAGGCTCAAGTTGAACCCGGTGCGCAGTGTTCTCGAGGGCAGACGCGTAGTTCTGATTGATGACTCGATCGTGCGCGGTACCACCAGCCGTAAGATCGTGCGCATGATTCGCAGCGCTGGCGCAAAAGAAGTCCACATGCGCATCTCTTGCCCGCCGACCATTTCACCGTGTTTCTATGGTGTGGATACGCCTTCGAAAAAGCAACTCATCGCGGCCAATAAGTCGGTCGAAGAAATCCGCGAATACATCGGCGCGGATTCGCTCGCCTATCTCTCGCTCGAAGGAATGAAGAAAGCCTGTGGCGACGGCGAGAAGACCACCTACTGCACCGCCTGCTACACGGGAAAGTACCCGACCGACATCGTGGATGTGGAAGAAATCCAGCCAGCGGCGGTCATCAAGCAGTAAGATTGGCTCAGCCTCTCGGCCGCACTCTCGCGAGGTCGAGCTCCACTCTGTTTTATCCCACCTTTTTGGGAAACAAGGGCGGGCCCCCGCCACGCGGTACGTCACCACCGTCGAGAACGCTGCGAATGGCGGCGGCCTGCGGAGAATCAGGGTGTGCCTCAATCCACTCTCTTAACCGAGCAATAATCTCGGGCCGACGAGCGCTCATGACCCGACGTACAACCCAGTAAACACCTCCCTCGCACGGGCCGGAATTCAGCCATGACATCACAAGTTCAGCAGTTCCCGCGAGGGATCGATGGACCACAATGAGCCCCAGAAAAAGGTCCAACTGGGGTGGAGAGGGTTTGCCGCAAGCCAGTTCCGAACTAATCCAACCAGCTCTCGAGGTGGAGACCAGCCATCGCGCTCTCGTGCCGCATTCAGCAGATCGCTTGCCAACCCGATTGTCTGAGGGAGAGCGCGGTGACCGAGCACCCAGTTCGAGCCGGCTGATAGAAACTCGTCGTCGCGGGACCCGTTCTTAAAACATATCTCCCAGATCTTGTCCCATCCGCCACGGTCGGCGTTCTCTGGACGTTCCAACCATCGCCACGCCAATTTTTCCAGGGGTTCGTGTTCCGACCTGAAACCGCACGCCTCCAAGTTTTGCCAGACGAATGTCCACTCGGCGCGATCCTCGCGTCCCGCCAGCCATTCATATCCGCGGCGCAGCAGCGCACTCTTAGTTTCTTCCGGCAACTCTCCACGCAACTCAACCAGCTTCTGCCAGACGTGACTCCAGTCTTCGCGCTCCTCGCGTCCCTGCAGCCATTCGTACCCACGCGGCAGGAGCAGCCCTGCCGCTTCTTCCGGCAACTCTGCCCGCACGTCGACCAGCTTCTGCCAGACGTAATTCCAGTCTTCGCGATCCTCGCGTCCCGCCAGCCATTCATATCCAGCCCACAGCAGTGCCTTCGCAGTTTCTTCCGGCAACTCTGCCCGCACCTCGACCAGCTTCTCCCAGACGTGACTCCAGCCGTTGCGCTCCTCGCGTCCCTGCAGCCATTTATATCCAGCCCGTAGCAGTGCCTTCGCAGTTTCTTTCGGCATCCCTGCCCGCAACTCGACCAGCTTCCGCCAGACGTAATTCCACTCGGCGATGTCCTGGGCTTCCGTGAGAAGCGACCACTCCCACCCGAGTCGCAGTGTGGTTTGTCGGTGGTCCTGGTCAAACACAGTGGCATTTTCGACGACAACTTGGAACACGTAGGCCCAGTTCCGGTTACCTGGAAACTCGTCGAGCAAGCGGAGGGCGGATTTCCAGGGCACGCGTTCAGGCACCATCCCAGCAAGGGGGCGGAGAACAAAGTTCCAATCCGGCTCGAATTCATTCTCGCGCAGCCAATCAGCTGCGCCGGCCGCCAGAGATAACACATCCTGGTGTCGGGACTTCTTGTACTCGAAGAGTTTCTCCCAGACAAAAGACCAGTGGAGGCTTTGCAAGCCTTCCTGCGACTGCAACCAAGTTTCCGCGTCAGAGATGAGACCTGGGTGGCCAGTCGCGCACTTCCAGAGGCGGGCCCAAGAAATTGCCCAGTACGCATGGTCTGGCTTCGGGGCATCGCGGGCACGCTCGAGCGGCTGTTCACCAAGTAGTCCTGCAACCAAGGGCTGACGCGCGCTCCAGACAGCCCAGTCTGTCCACAGGTCCCCCACGTCAAATCCGGTAAAGGCCTTCGTCGTGGCTGCACGATTTAGCCAAGCTTCCGTCATTCCGTGGGCCAACTCGTTGGCATCAAGATTGGCGAGGCGTTCGTGGTTGTCGGCAACCCGGTGCAAGATGAGTCTCCCAGTGGCTGGATCTGCTTGCATGCTTTTGGCGAAGGCGAGATGCAAATCCCGGGCTCGGACGACGGCATCGTCCCGCTCCCGGACAGCCTCATAGATCACATTACTGAAGAGTAAGCATCGAAAAATCTTGATCCTGATTTAGACGCCGGAGGGCATCACTTTCACGTTCGTCAAGCCAACTGCCGGGAGCCGATATGTAAAGCCGATTCAGTGCCAGTGGCGCAGTGAGAGCCTCTACCAAATCAAGGTCTTGTAGTCGCCTGCGGAACCGGCGGCCAAACTCGTACATTTCCCCTTTTCGCATCTCGAAAACCATCGAGAGCATCAAACCCTGTTCTTCTTGGAAGGCCGGGCCGGTCTTCGGTTCCTCGCCCGTCCGTTCACGGAACCACTGGCGCAAGCGATTCTGTTCGTCCGCTCGCGCCGGCGGCAGCAGCCAGTGTGCTGTTCTGAAGGCCTCATCGTCGCCGCTGGCTTTCCATTCCTGGCGCTGTTCGGGAGGGCCGCAGGTCACCAGCACCGGCCAGTCAGTCCGGTTGTGCCCGCGTAGAAGCCGCAATATCTTCGGAAAGTCGACGCCAGTACGCTTGCTGGGTGCGTAGAAGTCATCGACAAATACGCAGCACGGGCCGACGGCGTCGACGGGGCTCTGAGCCCACGCCTCAAGCAACGGCAATAGCTGTTCGCTGGCGTCGTCGAGCCAAATCACTTGTGCAGAGCGGTCTCTCATAAGTTCGCGCATTAACTGTAGTAAGAGTGCACTCTTCCCGTTGCCAGATCGCCCCTCGATCCAAAATGCGTAGATATACGGTTCCTGACGCCAATCGCGCTCGGCGGCGTGGCGATCCAGCTCGGCAAGCGCTGCGGCAACCTGGTTCGGGCGATCCATAAGGCGACCGTCACGCAAGTGGTGGAGTGTCGGAACTTGGCCGAGGAGAACTTCCCGAGAGCCCGTGACGCTGGCCTCGACATCCTTGTCAGCAATCACGTGCCCGACAAAACGGACACCACGCCGGCGTCGCAGACAGATTTCGAGCGCCTCGCGGGCGAACGCAAATGGGTCATCTAGCGCCAGCCATCCGGCTGCGATGATGCGCCACCAGGGATCTGGCTCGATCCGCGGTGGACGGAACCGCCCCGCCTGCAGCATCTCCTCGAAGCGCTCTTGCCGCCTGTCGCGATCGCGAAGGTCCTTACGAAGCTGAACCCCCTTCCAGCTGGGTGCCGATCCATCCGGCTTGCCCATTAGCCCGACCGCTTCGAAAACTGAACTGCTGTGGAGGGCTGGCGCTTCTACGTCGAAAAACTCGTCCAGAATGACAGCCTCCTCAGCCGCCTGGCCGAGTGTAGTCTTCGAAAGCGTCCGCTTCACTTGGACACACACGAGCCGCTTCGCCTCGGTCTTTGTGTAGTCGGAAAAGACCTCGAGAAAGTGCGCGCCTGCTTCTTGAATGTGTGTACCGCGCGCGAGTTCGGAGGTGAAATCAGCGAGATAGCAGCGTAGCTGAAAGTCGATACCGGCGATAGTGCTGAGTCCGCCGCGAGCACGGTGCCCTTGCTGCGCGGCATAGCGGCTCAGAATATCGATTAGCTGTGCAGCAGCTGAGGCCATTCAAAAAGCGGCCTTTCGGGGGGGCTTTCATCTTACTCCACACTGGTGGTGCTATGTCGATCCCAACATTTCGAATGCCCAGCCCTGCCGACATATCGGCACCCTCTCACCCCTAAGCCCCCGTATCTGCCGTCAATAGCTAAGGGGACGGCCTCATAGGGTCGGACGCACCTTTATTTTCTGATGCATGCCGCCGATTCCCGCCAGATTGGTAATGTACGTACACGACTGCCACTATAAGCGCGCCAGTACAAAATGTTCCACGTGGAACACTAGAAAAATCCGCGCTAATGTTCCACGTGGAACCCTGACTACGTCGGCGACATCAAGATCGAGAACGGTGAGCTGATATTGAAGCACAGGTAGTTCACGAACCGGAATTTAGAGACCCAAACGACCTGGGCCCGGCTCAAAAAGCAACCGGGCCCGCACACTTTCCGTTTACTTTAGCGTAACTTCTCGCAATATCATCGTGCTCACGATTTCGCGCATTTCCACCCGCTTCTCACCAACCTGCTGAGCAGCTTGTTTGGAGCCGAATATCTTGTCTCGTATCGCCTCTCCCTTTGCCGTCAAGCCATCCAGGGCGCCGAAGTTCTTATATTGAACGCTCAGCGCCAAGTCCCAGTCCTGCGGATCGTGTTTGGTGGTGTTAAAGAAAACCTTGTAGTCCATGATTAGCCCCTGCCGCTTTTGTTCGTCCAGGAGAGGCTTGCTTCTCTCCCGAAGGCTGGTCAGATAGGCGTCCTGCTGATTGGGTTTGATGCGGATGAGCGTCACCTGCCAAACCGGGCCTTCGGTGAAGTGCTCCTGTGCGAAAGCTTGCAACGTGAAGAACAACACCAGGCCCAGGGCCGAAACTGTGTACCTTTTCATGCGAAGCCTCCTCTGGCTTGAGTTGAGGGCCTAATGATACGCGATCAAGACGGAACGTCAACAAGAGCGCAGCCAAAGCGATTCTGCCATTCGGAGAATTACGAACAGAGAAGGCATGCAGATGTAAAGCAATCCGGTTGGGCCCTGACTTCTGACTTCGTATTCTGACTCACGGTCCCGACGGCGTGCGTTCGAATAGTGGCCACAACTGGTCGCTAGTCACGCGATAGATGGCAAAGGCGCTGCCCGCATCGGAAATCCGGCGGAAGAGAAGATCGCCGCGGCCATCACCATCAGCGTCGACTGCATCGATCAGTTCCATGCGGGGGATTACGTCCAGGTGACCGGTGTCGGTGACACTTGAAAACAGTTTGCGTAGATCCCCGTTAATATCGGAGTGTGCCGCCAGAGTGATGAAGTACTGCAGGTCGGGGGTGACAGGTTCAGTGGAATGACGCAGCAAGCGAGCGTTTGCAGTCAGCACCAGGATGGGTTCATTGCTGTTGGAAAGATCGAAGACACGGAGCTGAACATCCTCAAAATTGGGTTGAAGCTTCGGCTCAGTGGCCGGCCTGTGTTGGCCCCTCGCAGCACGCGCAGGCGCTACTGATTCTGCGGCTGCGGGCCCGATCTGTCTGGCCCGCGCACGGAGTTCAACGACCGCGAGGGCCAGCATCTTCTTACGAAATTCTTGCATCTGCTCCGGTTTTGCATCATAGGCATAGGGCCGCGGGTCGGCACCATCGGCATCGGAGACAGCGGGAATCAACTGAACAGCGCCCGTCGCGCCAGTAAATTTCGCCTTTGCAGCAGGAGCAGGCGGTTGGTTAGCAGGAGCCTCGACTTTTTTCGGCTGAGTGGTTCGCGCCGGAATGCCTCGGCGCAAGACGGGATGGTCTTTATCTTCGGGAGCAGGGATCTCACCGGCAGGAGGCGGCGCACTGGTTGCTGTTCCAGAAGCAATTGCGGGCGGTGACGTCGGAGGCGCCGACTGGGATTTGCTCTCAGCTGGCTTCTTCTCAGGCGGCTTGCTCTCAGCCGGCTTGTTCTCCGAGTTCGGCTTCTCCGACGATGGACGTCGCAACACGGGTGGGGCGTCGTTATCGCCAAGAACCGGTGATGCCTCTGCGGTGTGAGTCGATTTAGCTGGAGCCGCCCCGGCGGGAACCCAGGTACCATCAGCGATCCAGTTGTCATTCGAATTCCGCGCATCGGAAATTGTAAATATGCCCTGTGAAATGCCCGCGCGCAGCGCCTCGTACACGGTTTCGGGCTGGAGAGCCATGGGTACCGGCGACGCCTTATAGGCAGCGGCGTCGTAGAACCTGCCGTCAACCATAATCGTGATGGGAATGAGGTGAGCTTTGCCATTAGCAGCCAATTGCAACAGACCCAAAGCACGCGGTCCCTTGCTCACCTTGGCGGGACGGCCATATTGCGCGTTGGCACCGGTGAGCGCTAGTACCAACGCGAATAGAAGAACAGCCGCCCAGATGACGGCCTGCCGCGCGGTGCGGTATAACAATGAATGAAAGGCAAATAGCCACATGAATATTAATGATAAAGCTCCTGATTTCACTTTGCCCGACGAGAATGGCAAAAATGTCTCGC
>QIAR01000469.1 GCA_003225595.1 Acidobacteriota bacterium
ACGGCGGGAAGTCCCGATCTGCAGTTATCGGCTCCCCCAGAACCCGGCCGGGGGCGTGAAGCAAATCTACCTCTTCCAGGCGTTTCGATACCTCTCTGCGCGACCCGAGTAGCGCGGCATGGTCTTCCACAACGTCACGAGCTTCTTCAAAGCTAAGGATTTTCGGATTTTCAGGTGCCGCGGCCATGCAGCAGATGATACGAGCAAGCAAAGAAATTTTCGATTGGTGATTTGTGATTTACGATGTTCCCACGGTGGCGAGACACGATCTTTAACTCGCGATTAGATTCGGCAATGAGCTTGGGAAATCGTCAATTGCTTGCGAGTTCCTGCCCCAGAGCCGTTGGATTGCTGGCATACAACAAGCCGGTTTCCAGGTCCACCACACCGGCG
>QIAR01000468.1 GCA_003225595.1 Acidobacteriota bacterium
TTGAACAAGTCTCGACCGAGCCGTATACTAGTCGCCCTCCATGAAGGTAGTAGTCATTATTCCCGCCGCTGGCCTGGGCACACGCATGGCTTTCGCACCGAGCGCGAAGGCGAAGAAGTCGACACCATCAAAACAATTCGCCGAGCTTGATGGGACGCCGATACTCATCCACACCCTGTGCAAGTTCGCCAGCCCGCAGGTCGCGGAAATCTGCATCGCGCTGCGTAAGAACGAAATCAGCAGCTTCCGCACGCGTCTTGAAAAAGAAGGCAAGGACATCCAGCAAAAAAAGATTCAATTCGTCGAGGGGGGCGAGCACCGCCAGCAATCTGTCGCCAATGCACTTGCCGCGATCAATGCCGCCCCCGACGATATCATCCTTGTGCACGATGCTGTGCGGCCGTTTGTCAATGAAGAAATCATCGAGAGCGTCATCAAGGCTGTTCAAAAATATGGTGCCGCGATCGCTGGGCTGCCCGCGATGGATACAGTCAAACAGGTGGAGCGTACTGCAGAAGGGGCAGTAATCACGGCCACGGTGCCCCGCGAGCGCGTGGTAATGGCGCAGACGCCGCAGGGGTTCCGCTACAGCGTCATCAAGAAGGCTTTCGAGGAAGCGGCTGCTGACGGCTTCATTGGGACTGACGAAGCTTCTCTGGTCGAGCGCTCTCGACACGAAGTGGCCGTGGTGATGGGCTCGCCGCGCAATATCAAGATCACCACGCCGGCGGACCTGGAATTGGCCGAGTTTTATCTCCGGAAATGAAACCAGGCCACAGATTTTCACGGATTAACACGGCTGATTTGACTTCGAGCGCAGTACACTGTTCGGTCGTGGAAATGGAACGGGTCGCGCTTAAGCACGCAGAAGTGACCGGGAAGATCATTGGCATTTTTTACGATGTGTACAACGAACTCGGGTATGGCTTTCTTGAATCCGTGTACGAAGAATCGCTAGTCATTGCTTTGTCAGACACACGGCTGAGTGTCGATCGGCAGATCCCAATACCGGTATGGTTTCGGGGACACAGAGTAGGCAAATTCCGTGCAGACATTCTGGTAGAGAATAGCGTTTTACTTGGGCTTAAAAGTGCTCGTGTGCTGGAGCCCGCTCATGAAGCACAGCTACTCCATTATTTGAAATCGACCGAAATCGAAATCGGGCTACTACTCAATTTCGGTCAGCGTCCCCAATTCCGTCGACTCCTCTTCGATAATGGAAGAAAAAAGATCCGTGAAAATCCGTGCAAATCCATGGCTGGGGTTGCTTCGTGAGAATTGGCTACGGCTGGGACTCGCACGAATTCAAATCCGGTATTCCGCTCAAGATCGGCGGTGTGACTCTGCCGCACAACAAAGGGCTGGGTGGCCACTCTGACGGAGACATCCTCCTGCACGCCACCACTGACGCTTTGCTCGGCGCTATCGCCGCCCCTGACATCGGCTCTCTTTTCCCGCCTTCTGATCTTCAATGGAAAGGCGCCGATTCGGTCATCTTTTTGCAAGAGGCTCTGGACCGCATACGCGCTGCCGGCTACACCATCGCGAACGTGGACTCCACGCTGATCCTTGCTAAGCCCAAAATCGGCCCACATGCTGCTGCAATCCGCGCTCGCATCGCCGAGTTGTTGGAAATCCCGGAGGATGCGATCGGATTGAAGGCCAAGACCCCGGAGGGGATGGGTACTGATAACGCGGCCATCGCGCATGTCATCGTGCTATTAGAAAAACGCCACAAACTGAAGCAGGGCAGCTCAAGACCAGGCAAGAAAGCTGCTGAAAAGCGGAAGTAAGCAAACCCTTGGTGGACTGGAGTATCGGTACAAGTGAACGTCGCACTCGGCTTTCGTGCACATTCGGGGTGGGCAACCCTTGTCGCCGTTTCCGGCCAGCGCCGCTCGCCAGTGGTGGTCGACCGTCGACAGATCCAACTCTCGGAGCCGACAATTCACGGATCCAAGCAGCCGTATCATGCCGCTCAGATGCTGCAGCTTGACGAAGCTGAAAAGTTTGTAAACCGCTGCATCGAAGATGCGACTCGCAGGGCTGAACAAGCTTTGCGCACGGCCATTGACTGCCTGTGCCAGAAGGGTGACAGCGTCGTAGGCTGCGGCATCCTTCTGGGCTCCGGGCGGCCCACGGCGTCCTTCGCTACGACGCTCGCTTCGCACGCGCTCATCCATACCGCTGAGGGTGAACTCTTTCGCAAGGCTCTCATCAACGCTAGTGAACGCTACAAATTGCCCGTTACGGGAGTCAAGGAACGTGAGCTTTTCGACCGCGGCGCCGTCGATCTCCACATCCCAGTTGACGAACTTAAGCGGCATGTTGCTGAGTTGGGACGGGCGATCGGTCCACCCTGGCGTCAGGACGAGAAGCTCGCAGCATTGGCCGGGTGGGTGGCCCTTGCGGCTGCTTCCAAACGATAGGGTCATTAGTGAAAATTCTAGCGCAGCAGTACCGGTACCCACTCTCCCGCCTGAATGCGCTCGCGATCTGGAGGAATCACGACGTAACAGTTGGCACGCGCCGTAGCGGCTATGTCGCCAGATCCCTGCCAAGGTGCCAGTTCCACCTCGGCGCGCTCGAATTCGCCGGAGAGCACGGCGGGTAGGAATCGCTTCAGGCCAATCTTGGTCTTGATCTCCGACTTCAATCGCACGTGCAGGAATACAAGCTTACTCGGTGACATACCAGCTAACGCCTCGAGCACTGGCCGGGCAAAAAGTTCAAAAGTAACCATGGTGGAGACCGGGTTGCCGGGAAGACCGAAGAAGTACTTTACTTCGTCTTTTGCTTCAGGGGCTGAAGGCCAGGTTCCTGTTGGACGTTCGGCGGCACGGCCGGAGCCGTGCCCCTTCAAATCTCGGATACGACCGAATACGACGGGCCGGCCAGGCTGGATCTGAGCGCCGGTAAAGAAAAATTCCGCTTTCAATTCGCTGAGCACCTGCTCGACCAAGTCGTACTTGCCCATTGAAACACCACCCGCCAACAACAACAAATCGCTCTTTAATCCTTCTTCAATTAATTCTCTCAGACGCTTTGGTTCGTCCGGTGCAATTGGAAGCAATATCGGTTCCCCACCCGAAGTCTGAATCTGTGCAGCCAGCGAATAGCTGTTGGAATTGCGTATCTGCGTGGGTCCGGGCTGAACTGTAGTGTCAACTAGCTCATCACCTGTCGCAAGCACTGCTACGCGCGGCCGCACATGGACCAGCAACTCTGACTTACCTACCGATGCCGCCACCGCGATCGCGGCTTGGTCCAGGCGAGCACCCAGCGGAACCATGAGATCGCCGCGGCGCGCTTCTGCGCCGACCGGCACAATGTTTTCTCCGCTGGCAACTCCCTTCGTGATCTGGACTCGATCTCCGTGACGCGAGGTGTACTCGACCATCACGACTGCGTCCGCGCCGAGAGGAGCAGGCGCGCCCGTCATGATGGCCACTGCTTGGCCGGATCGAAGCTCTATCGAAATCTGTTCCGGTGCGACTCCTGCCTTAATCTCGG
>QIAR01000470.1 GCA_003225595.1 Acidobacteriota bacterium
CGTGGGCAAGCACCAATACCGGTTCGGAGGTGAGTACCGGAAGGCGCAAGTGGAGGAGTTCTACCACCGCCATTCGCTGGGGGCCTTTCTCTTTGACGGGTCACAAGGGCCTTGGTACCCGGACTTTCAGAACGGTACCGGCTTTTTCAACAATATCAACGCGGCGAATTACGACTTCAACATCCTGACTCTGGCGGACTTTATGGCCGGCAAAGTGAGTCGTTCATCGATTACCATTGGGCGACAAGAGCGACTGGTATATGTGAATACGTTCAGTCTTTTCCTTCAGGATGCGTGGGAGTTGACCCGCAAACTGAGCGTGAATTATGGCATTCGCTACGACTACTTTGGTCCGCTGTACGATCCCCAAAAGGATCTCTCCATTTTCGTCCCCGCCCAAGGAAGGCTGATTTTTCAAGGCGCTGGCATCTCTTCTCTCTACCCGGCTGATTGGAAAAACTTCGCCCCGCGTCTTGGCTTTGCCTACCGCCCGACTTGTACTACGCGCAGGATTTGGGATCTACTACGATGAACCCAATTTGAATCTGTTTCTGGACAACCATGCGCTAAATGGGGGTCCAAGCGGAGTGGAGAGCAATCCAGCAGGATCGAACCCTGTCGCTACAGTTGAGGTGGACAATTACACGATACCGCAAAATACGTACATTTTTCCTGCGGCTGGTCCGACCTGCCCGACCGGCAATGGTTGTGGAAACACCGTCTACAATATTTTCTCGACCAGTCAGCATTTCCGCACACCATACAACTACAATTACAACCTGAATATCGAGCGAAGTCTCGGCAACTCCATGATCCTAATGCTCGGATATGTAGGCAGCCAGGGACGGAGGCAGTTGACACTCGCCGATATCAATCAGCCTTCTTTGGGAGACCCCGCCACCGCGCAACAACGAAGACCCTATTCCTCGCGCTTTCCAAACTTCGGAATCATCAACCAGATCAACAGCAACGGTACTTCTAACTATAACTCCCTGCAGACCACTCTGAAGATCAAGACTTGGCATGGGCTCACATCGCAGTTTGCCTACACTTGGTCCCATGCGCATGAGGAGATGAGCTTCCCCCGGGTTCAGCTTCCACGCGGCACAACTTCACGGCGTTGCTTTCCTACAATCTGCCGAGCCCGTCGCATGGTCCCAATTGGTTTCTGGACGGTTGGCAGGTGAGCAGCCTGCTCTCCTTTCATACTGGACAGCCGCTGCCGTTCGGCATCACGACTGCTACCGACACCACCGGGACCAATGAGAACGTCCAGCGCGTGGACCTGGTTGGCGACCCATTCGCGGGCGTGTCTCACAACCTCGTCACCGCGAACGGTTTCAAATACGTACAATGGGTCAATCCGGCCGCCTTCGCCCTGCCGGCCCCAGGCACCTACGGCACGATGGCGCGCAACCAGATTTACGGACCAGGTTACGGTGACGTAGATCTTTCTGTTCATTGTGCAGTTCCGCACGGAGATCTACAACCTCTTCAATAGGGCGAACCTTGCGCCCCCGAACACCTTTGCTGCCTTCGCAGGACCGAACGCACAAAATGGATTCGGACAGTCATTCGACACCATCGGCGATTTCAACGGTGCTCCCGGCATCGGTCCTGGTGAGCCATTTAACGTGCAGTTTGCTTTGAAGTTAATTTTCTAGAGATTTGACTACTCCGCCTTGAGCTGTTGGTTGCAACTGCCTTACTGTGGGTCTCGTTTGCGTACTTCCTTTAGTCGCCTGCGGTATTTGGCGGCAGCTTTTTCCGCATCCTCCTCGCTGCTGCTGTTCATCGCTAAATGCCCCAACTCATGCGCCATCCAGTGTCCGAGGGAATCATCGTCTCCATAACGGTCGGTGTCGATGAATACGCTTCGGCTTTCCAAGTGAGTGAACATTCTGCTGGCCATACCTGTTGGCACATGGAGACGGTACATCCGGGCAGCGTAGAGGTACTTCCAATGCGGCACAAAGACGATTCGGCGGGGGAGAACGTCAGGCTGCATGGTCTGGATCTGGTTTCGTAGAAGTTCCTCTTGTCTTGTCTTGGCTCCCTGGATTGTATAAGCCGTAGCGGAAGTCTCGATCGTCCTGTTTAGCCTCGCGTCCTCATGTACCTGTCCCCAACCAACCACAGCTACCCCCAGCCAAAGCACGACCGACCAAATCCTCGGCTTCATGCTCCACCTCCTGCCACGTGGTGGAGGTGAACTTGGGACTGGTATTAAGGAAGTTCAATGGACCGCAGCTTAGTTCGGCCTTGATTACTTCTAACCAATTCAACTTCTCTCGCTGCAAGCATTTACCGCCTGGCCTTATCTGGCATCTTGAGGAAGCGTGCTAGACTTATCTCCTTCCCCCAGGGGTGAGATACGGATGTCCTTGGCGACCCCACCTCGCGAAACCCTGCGCTTCTCGACTTTCGACGTAGATGTGCGCGCCGGGGAATTGCGCAAGCAGGGCGTGCGGATCAAGCTTCAGGAGCAACCATTTCGGATTCTCACACTCCTACTGCAGCGGCCCGGTGAAGTGGTGACCCGAGAAGAGCTTCGTTCCAGCACCTGGACAGCCGATACCTTCGTTGATTTCGACAACAGCCTGAATACTTCGATCAATAAGCTGCGAGAGGCACTGGGTGACTCCGCCGACAGCCCACGCTTTATCGAAACCCTGCCCCGGCGTGGGTACCGGTTCATCGCACCGGTCACCGGGGAAGATGGAACAACGAGAGGGGCCGCCGCTGGTGTGAGCGCACCCTGGCGGTCAAGCAGTCGGAAGATCGCTGTGACGGCGGCAATTGCTGTTCTCGCAGTGGGAATTGTCGGAGGACTGCTCTGGCGCGCCCGGCGAGCGCCGCATCTCACGGAGAAGGACACCATCGTTCTTGGAGATTTCGCCAATTCGACTGGCGATGCAGTATTCGACGGGACGCTTCGAGAAGGCCTTTCTGTCGAGTTGGAGCAGTCACCCTTCCTGAGTCTTGTGTCAGAACAGCAGATCCATCAGACGTTGCGGATGATGGGGCAAAAGACGGATGCGCGACTCACACCCGAGATTGCGCATGAAGTTTGTCAACGGACAAGCAGTGCGGCTGCACTGGACGGTTCGATAGACCTGATCGGCACCCGATACAATCTGCTTCTCAAGGCGGTCAATTGTGCCAGCGGAGACTTACTGTCGAGCACCGAAGCCCAGGCGAACGACAAAAGCCATGTTCTCGATGCCCTAGGGAATGTCGCATCGGAAATGCGAAGAAAACTCGGAGAATCCCTGAGCAGCTTACAAAAATACAACACACCTCTTGAACAAGCGACTACGCCATCTCTGGAAGCATTGCAGGTCTACAACTTAGGTTGGCAAGCTTTTTTCGCACACGGCGATAACGCCGCGGCGGTATCTTTTTATCAACGAGCGGCGCAACTCGACCCGAATTTTGCGATGGCTTACTGGGGAATGGCCCAATCATATGCATTCGTCGGCGAGACCACCTTGGCAGATGAAAGCCAGCGGAAAGCGTACGAGTTGCGTGAAAGGCTGAGTGAGCTCGAAAGATTAAAGATCGAATGCGATTACGCCCCCCACGGCGATGTCATGAAGGCAATGCGCAGCTGTGAACTTGGATCAAAAATGTACCCACGCGACGCCTTCTTTCACGAGGACCTTGGAATCTACTTAGACCAGCTGGGACGCTATGAAGCAGGCCTGAAAGAAAAACTAGAAGCCGATCGTCTGGCTCCATACAACGCCCTTTATTATTGCCGAACTCTCGTCTACGGGTATCTTTTGTTGAACCGATTCCAGGATGCTGAGGCTACAGCCAGAGAAACGGCCACAAGGTGTGTGGACTTCAATCGCGCGCTTATCCTCTACGACATTGCGTTCTATCGGGGTGACGCCGCCGAAATGGCGCGACAGGTGCGTGGTGCTACAGGCGCAGCAGGAGTAGAAGACTTGTTGCTGGTGGCGGATGCGGACACGGCTGCCTATTTCGGGCATCTTGGAAAAGCCCGTGAGTTATCTCGGCGGGCTGCGGATTCTGCGAAGTTAGCCGCGGAGAAAGAAACTGCGGCGGGTTACTACGCTGTATCTGCTTTGCGGGAGGCTTTGTTCGGCGATGCCGCCGAAGCCCGACAGCAGGCCACGGTCGCGAAGAAAAGTTCGACGGGGCGAGATCTAGATTACGGGGCGGCACTAGCCCTTGCCTACGCACTCGACGCAACCCGAGGGCAAGCCCTGGCTGATGATTTGAACAAGAGGTTCCCCGAGGACACAACTCTGCAGTTCAATTACCTGCCGGCTCTTCGCGCAAAGCTTGCACTCCTTCGTTCAAATCCGCAGCAGGCGCTTGATGTTCTTAGGGTCGCTGCTCCGTATGAACTTGGTTTGCCGGCGGTTGGCATTTACAATTGGCCCAATCTGTACCCTGTTTATGTGCGCGGAGAAGCCTATCTTGCTGCACATCAGGGTAGCGAAGCAGCAGCAGAGTTTCAGAAAATCCTCGACCATCGCGGGGTTGTGTCCAACGAACCCATCGGCGCACTCGCGCATCTCGGCCTCGCCCGCGCCTATGTGTTGCATGGCGACACCACCAAGGCCCGCGCTGCGTATCAGGATTTCCTCACGCTGTGGAAAGACGCCGACCCCGACATCCCCATCCTGAAACAAGCTAAGACGGAGTACGCGAAGCTGCAATAGCCCATTCACCGACTTAAGCGTTGCGATTGACCTTTTCCTCAGCATCCGACCTAACATTTCCGAGAGTTTGACGAGCATGACCGGCGCGAAAACAAGCCTCAGCCTTGAAGGGCTAGCGGCTCCGTTACGGGCTCAGTGCTGGGACCAAAATCTAGGATCATTCACAGAAGCGGACAGGGCGTCTACGACGATCCTTGCTTCCAGACGAATACTGAGGCCAGCGTCGCAAGCCGGGCTTTCCGGTCGGGAATATCTGTGCTGAGAACTGAACTCCATCCTGCATCCAAGAGGGCAAACGCATACGTCACTGCCCCGCTGGTTCGGGTACTTGTATCAACACTCTACTGAATGGACCCGTCAGTAGGCTTATCGCTCACCGCAGGCGTAGGGCTTACCGGCTTGGACCTAGTAAGAAATCGTTGCAGCCTATTCAGCGGAGGAGACTCGACTGAAATCTTAGAACGATCAGCGGGTGTCATGCCGAAGCTTCCCAATAATAGACTGTAGCTTGATGCCGAATTGATTGCTTCTAAACCCCCAGACTGCTCTCGCTTCAATGACTTATCGTCGAAGCTTATCTAGTCTTGCGAGATCACAAGGCGTGTTAAAC
>QIAR01000471.1 GCA_003225595.1 Acidobacteriota bacterium
CTTTCAAATCGGGGATTACCAGGTGCAGCGCTTTGGCGGCGCCGGTCGAGGTCGGAATCATAGACACCGCGGCCGCGCGGGCACGGCGCAAATCCTTGTGGGGAAAATCAAGGATTACCTGGTCATTGGTGTAAGAGTGAATGGTCGTCATGGTGCCACTTACGATCTTGAATTCGTCATGAATTACCTTCGCGATCGGCGCCAGGCAGTTCGTGGTGCAGGAAGCGTTGGAGATGATGTGGTGCTTGGCCGGATCGTAAGCGTTATGGTTTACCCCCAGCACGACCGTGAAATCCTCGTTCTTAGCCGGCGCCGAGATGATGACCTTCTTCACCGGGCCACGCAAATGCTTCTTGGCGTCGTCGGCATTGGTGAAGCGGCCCGTGGACTCAATCACCACCTGTGCTCCAACCGACTCCCAGGGCAGCTTGGCCGGATCTTTCTCCGCGAACACGCGAATACTCTTATCGTCAATCCTGATGCAATCCTGGCCAGCCGAAATTTTGTGCGGCAGGTTGCCCAGGATGGAGTCGTATTTCAAAAGATGAGCGAGTGTCTTGGGGTCAGTCAGATCGTTAACCGCGACGAACTCAAGGTTGGAATCGCTTAACGATGCGCGCAGAACGTTGCGCCCGATGCGTCCGAACCCGTTAATACCTACTTTGATTGCCATATTGCCTCCGAGAAGATGATGAAGACACGCTGGAGAAATTGCGGGGCCGAGGACAGAAAGAAAATGTTAACAGGGGAATGGAGCGCGCGGCAAATAGGAGCTCATCTCAGAAAGCGGAGAAGCGACTCGCCGGAATTTACTGCGGCATTTCGAGTTCGAGAAACACGTTCTTCTTGCTCCAGAGAAACGGCACCTTCATCAGCCAGTACTTTCGTGCGAGCGCTTGGCGGGCATGAGGCCAATCTTCGGGCGGCAGAATACGAGCGGTGGCCGAGAACTCGGGTCCGGTGACTTTTCCGCGCATGGTGCTGGGCGCGATGCGAACCTCTGGATGGTTACGGATACGCTTGTATTTTCCCGCGTCGCTGCGGGTCATGACGTAAAGCTTGCCATTCTCTTCGGCGAACCAGACCGGAGTGCGCACGGCGGCGCCATTCTTTCGAAAGCTAGTGAGGCTGATGTACTTCTGCCCTTGAATCTCGGGTGGAATCGGCTTGGCCATGCGCTCATTGTAGGGAGAAGCACAGACCTGCGTCTCAACTAGGTTTCCTTCAGGCAGGGAGTCCGCATAGAGAGCCGATTGCTACCAAGTGCGCCGGTGTGTTACAAGCCCTACATGCGCAAATGGATGCGCGAACGCCTGAAGCGCCGCGGGAAGGATTCCGAAAAGGCGCCGAGCAGCGACGCCAAACCGGCTCCGCTGCAGCCCGATTTCTATGGCGAGGCCCCGGCTACGAAGCATGCAGCGCCAGCGCAAGAGCCCAAACCAGAGCCGCAGGAATCTCCAGAACTCGAGGGAGCCACCCAGGAAACTGGGAAGGGACAGGCATTGCCGCCGGAGCAGGTTTCCGCGCCGGGACCCTCGGGTGATGGGCCTTCTCGCCGCCGTCGGCGTCGCGGTCGAGGTGGACGGGGCCGAGGCTCGGCTCAGCGCACGGGACGCAGTCCACAATCAGCAACTGCATCACAACCCGCGCTGGCGATTATCGAAGCCCCCGAAGCGACAACGGCGCAGCCTCTTGCGGAACCGGCGCCGATGCCGAAAACTCCAGCAACGACACCGATCACATCGAAAGCGACCAGAGGGGTGGTGGTGCTGGCCATCGGGCTACCCGGGTCGGGCAAAAGTTCTTGGTTCAAGCGGCACAACGTAACGCCGCTCTCGAGCGACATGGTGCGGAGCCTGCTATTTGACGACCCGCAGGAACAGCGTTTCCAGGATCTCGTGTTTTCCAATTTACGGTCGATGCTGAAAGCGCGGCTGATCGCCCGCCGGCCGATGAATTATCTAGATGCTACCAACCTTACGTCGCACGAACGGCACAACTGGATCAAGCTGGCAAAGGATTTCAACTACGATGTTCAGGCCGTCTTTTTCGACGTACCCGTGGACGTATGTATGGAGCGGAACCAGCGCCGCCAGAGAGTTGTTCCCGAAGACGTGATGCGACGTATGGCCAGCAAGCTGCGCCCGCCCACTTTCGAAGAAGGATTTTCAAAGATTACGGTTGTAAGAGTGAAGAAAAAGGAATAGACGGCAGCGGCTATTTCGTATTGACGACTCTGCCGCACACTGGTTGAGAAGCGGTTCTTCCGGTAAGCTAACTGGACCATGCGTTTCTATCCCTTTCTCCATGCAGTTGCAGGCCTTTTGTTCATCTCTCTGTTGAGCGGCTGCGGCGGCGGGCACTCCTCGCCGTCTCCGTCACCAACACCGTCACCAACACCTACACCAACACCAACCACAGTGGCGCTGACGACGGTAGTCAGCGGGCTTGTCAGTCCCGTCGATCTGCAAACTCCCGATGACAACAGTGGCCGACTGTTTGTCGTGGAACAGACGGGAACAATTCGCATCATCAGTAACGGCGCACTGTTATCGGGAAACTTTCTGGATATCACCAGCAAAGTCGATTTTGGCGGCGAAAAGGGTCTGCTTGGAGTAGCATTTCACCCCAACTACAGCCAGAGCGGCCGTTTCTATCTGAATTACGATCGCATCTCGAGTGGAGAGATGGAGACGGTTATCGCCGAGTATAAAGTTTTAGCACCTGACCCCAACCAGGCCGACCCGGCAAGCGAACGTATCCTGCTCACGGTCAATCAACCATTCCCCAACCACAAAGGCGGGCAACTGGCCTTCGGTCCTGATGGCTTTCTCTACATCGGCTTGGGTGACGGCGGCAGCGAAGGGGACCCGCTGGGAAAAGGGCAGAACCTGCAAACGCTTCTAGGCAAAATGCTGCGGATCGATATAGATCACACTGATCTCCAACTTCAGTACGCGATTCCCCCGGGCAATCCCTTTGCGTCGGGCGGCGGATTGCTGGAGATCTGGGCTTACGGTTTGCGGAATCCTTGGCGCTTTTCTTTCGAGCGCAGCACCGGGCGCCTTTTTTGCGCTGATGTCGGGCAGGACCAATTCGAAGAAGTCGATCTCCTGCAAAAAGGAGGAAATTTCGGATGGAACATCATGGAGGGAGCTCATTGTTTCAATCCGCCGAGTGGCTGCAACATGACGGGTCTAATCCTTCCCATTGCGGAATACGACCACAGCCAAGGCGAAACGGTGATCGGAGGCTATGTGTATCACGGGAGCGCTATCCCGACCCTGGTAGGTGTATACGTCTTCGGGGATTTCAGCAACGGAAAAATCTGGGGGCTGACTGAAAACCCGCCCGGTACTTGGACTCGCGCGCAATTACTCTCAACCGGGCGGCGCGTTAGTTCCTTTGGCCAGGATGCAGCAGGGGAAATGTACGTAGTCGATTACAGCGGCAGTGTGCTGAAGCTGGTTCCGCAGTGAAAGCGTATCACCCCTTCAGATACGGCAACAATTCCTTAAAGGCGGGCGCGCCAGAACCCCGCAACAGCTCATAAATCATCATCTCCGTCGAGGAGATGATGGCACCCGCGGCGCGCATGCGTTCCAGGCCAATCTTCCAGTTCCACTCCGTGCGCGAGCTCACTGCATCGGAAGCAACGTGCACCAGATAACCTTCGCGCAGAGCCCCAAGCGCGGTTTGCATCACGCAAATGTGACTCTCCATTCCGCACAGCAGCACGGTGTTGCGGTTGCCTGGCATACGCTTGAGCACGGAGCAGAACACATCACTTCCAAAGCAGGAGAACATCTGTTTATCGATCGGTTTCGCATCGGGGAGCAGGGAAGTGATCTCCGTCACGGCACCACCCAGTCCCTTGGCATACTGCGTCGTCATGATGGTAGGAATGTTCACTATCCCAGCCAGCCGGATCAACAGTTGCGAGTTTCGTATCAGCTGTTCCTTCTGGAAAATCGGCGGCAGGAGCTTTTGCTGGATATCGATGACGATCAGGGCGCAGTGGTCAGCTTCGAGCGGCTGCCGGGCCATTTCCGCGTAGTCGGTCAGAGAAGCAATGCTGCCAATGCCAGTCACCATAACGGCTCCTAGGAAGAGGGTCGCGCGCAATGAAAGCAACAACTGATTTTAGCGCACAGGCGTGGGGCAAAGGGAACTGGCGGACACGGGTGTGTTGACCGGAGAATTCTCAGCCCATAGAATCAACAAAGCCCGAAGCGAGCGTAAAACGCTTTCCCATCTTCTGGCGACAACCTGCTGCCCCCTCGTTCAATGGTAGGACAGCTGACTCTGGATCAGCATATCGGGGTTCGAATCCCTGGGGGGCAGCCAAGCCTTTCAGTAATTTGCGTGGATTGCGCGTTCCTGTCGCTGGCATTTGTGCCCACTTCTGTGCCCCCTCCTACCGCACTTTTCTGTCGCTGTGCCTCTAGCGCAGCAATGGCGTCCTGCTTCGCTTGGCGCCGAATGTGGCTGTATCGCTGAAGCATTTGCTGGCTCACATGGCCCGCGAGCGCGCGGATGGTCTGCTCAGAGACTTCGGGATTTTCCGCAAGCCGAGTTACGAAGGTATGTCTAAGATCATGCCATCTGTACTTGAGACCGGCGCTTTTGAGAGCCGAGCGCCAAGCTCGCTGCCACGATTGCACCTGCCGATCTAGTGCAACATCGCAGATGATTGATAGCTTTGTTCCTTTCACTTGTTGCACGCAATGATGGGGAAAAACATACGAGTCTGGGCCAGCGTTCGGGAATCGCGGCAGCCATTCAGCAAGAGCTGCGGCCGCTCGTTTGGTCAGCGGAATACTGCGGCCTTTGCCAGCCTCGGTTTTCGACTTAGGAACGATGATTTCACCGCCAGCGACCTCAAGCAGAAGATTGCGGTGCCTTACGCTAC
>QIAR01000472.1 GCA_003225595.1 Acidobacteriota bacterium
GACCCGACATTCACTAAAGGAAGACCGGTTCAGCAGGACCACCATTCAGGTCGCCGAAAGGACCGCAGACTGGACGGTCGAACACAAATCGAAGCTCATTGTTGGCACACTCGTTGTGGTCGTGATTGTGGCCGCTGTTCTCGGTGGTTGGTACTACCTCAGCCAGCAAGACGAAAAAGCCAGTGTGCAACTGAGCCAAGCCATGCGCACGATGGACACGCAATTGCGGCCGCCGGGTGTGCCTCCGCAACCTGACTTCCCCAGCTTCGCTTCAGCGAGCGAGCGCTCCACGGAGGCCAGGAAACAATTCCAAGCCATACTGGACAAGTATCCGCACACCCACACCGCGGATATCGCGCGCTACTTTCTGGGCGTGACCTCGGCCAATCTCGGCGACAATGCCGCTGCCGAGCGTCACTTGAACCAGATCGCATCTTCGCACAATAAAAATTTGGCCGCCCTGGCCAAGTTTGCTTTAGCTTCCTTGTACCGCAAGGAAAATAAGGAGGCACAGGCCATCGCTCTCTACAAGCAATTGATTGACAAGCCAACTGACACGGTGGGAAAGGTGACGGCCCAACTTGAATTAGCATCCTTCTACCAATCGAAGCAGCAGCCTGCGGAGGCCAAGCGAATTTACGAACAGATCCAGAAAGAGAATCCGGCGAGCGAGGCGGCGAGCATCGCGTCTTCCAAGCTGGCGGAGTTGAAGTAGGCGGCAAGTCACACGTGGCATGTCGCAGGCATCCGGTTGCAGCCATCAGGCGCAAATCGCATTTTTGGGGAAGCAAATTTTCCAGAAAAATGGGAGACGTAGCCCCAAGACCCCGCGACCTGATAAGTAATCGCTTCAACGCTGAATAAAAAGCTTCACCCATTCCTCGGGTGTTGCTGGGGGTACAAATGTCGCCTGCAAATTGGCCACCACGTGCTCTTTGTGCCCCATGCCAATGAGTGCCGTCGTCACGCCCGGAGCGGAGCGGGAAAATTGAATTGCGTTCTCTGCATCGTTTTTCATTCCCAGGATCTTCCCAATGAAATCTGGCAGTCCGTGTGTGAGCTGTCCCTGGTGGAGCGTGGCGCTGCCCATCACCACAATGCCAAGCCGTGAAGCCGCGGTCAGCACCGACATTTTCTCTTTTGCATGCGTCTGGTTGGCGAGACCATAGCCTTCCGGCATGGCCAGATTGAACGGAAGCTGCACGAACTGGAAGTGATGGTGGTCGCCTCCAGCTTCCCGTGCTATATCGGCCGCTTCAAAAAGGTTGATGTAGTCCCGCGTGCCTTCAGCCACACGGAAAGCATTCCAGGTCGCGACTCCGTAGCAGCGAATCTTGCCTTCCTTGACGGCTCTTTCCAGTGTGATGAATGCATCTTTCAAGCGGCGACGGAAGACATCGTGCGGGACATCGGCGAGTTGCGATTCTGGATTGTGCACGTAAAACAGATCGATCGTATGGAGTCCCAGATTGTGACAGGAACGCTCGATCTGATTTTCCAGAAATCGAGGCGTCATGCAATGCATTCCGCCGGCCAGCTGCTGGGGATCGAGAATGCCGGGCTCGACATACTCGCACCTGAAGTATCCGCGCGGATCGGCGGGCATGCTGCCGTCAAACGAGAGATATCCCGCCTTGGTGCAGACCAGGACCTCATCCCGCTGGAGTTCCCCGGCATCGATCAATTGCCTGAGCGCTGCGCCGATATTGCGCTCGGAGCGCTGGTGCCGGTAGTTAATAGCTGTATCCAGAACATTGATGCCGGAGCGCAGGGCGGTAACGATGGCTTCCGTATAGGCAGAGTCGGTGACATCATCGGGTTCGCCAAGATAAGTTCCCAAGCCAATCGAGGATAACCATAGCTGGCCTCCACCGGACGTGCACTCCGGTCGGCGGAAGTGTCCAGCATCGCGCAACTGCGGGAAGCGGTCGCGATAGCGGGCAGTGCCTTCAATAGTGGCGAACCCGGCGAGCATAGACGGACAGTGTATCAGCGAGATTAATAAACACCTCGTGGGCGATTCCGTTTCGACGCAATCCTGCAGCCGAAACGGTACGCGTTTCGGTTACGTCCGTAACACTGCTTAGAGCTTTTGCGATGAATCCGCAGCGCGATTCTCAGACAATTTTATAGCGCCTGATTTTTCTGCCCAAGGGGTTCAATGCCTAGAGCTCGTGTTCGTGCGTGTCTGCTTTTTTTGTTTGTATTCGTTAGTTCGGCTCTCGGCCAACAGTCGGGATCTGCTCGACCCGTTAGCGATCCCAAATCTGCGGCAGGGCAGGACCAAAGCCTGGCCGACGTGGCGCGCAAACTGCGGGACAAGAAACCCGTGGAAGTGAAAATGTCCGGAGAAGATGCGAAGGAACTCTTTCGTTCCGTGGACACGATCTTTACCTTTGCAGCTGAGGACACGGGATTCCCTCGGCACTCCACGGTCAAGCGTCAACTTGTGGGTCAGGCTGACGTTGAAAAGTTCACCCGCGAGCGATTGGCCAAAGCAGAATCCACGCAACGCTTCTCGCGCACCGAGCTGACCATGAAGAAGTTCGGATTCCTGCCAAGGGATTTCAATATGAGCGAGTTCCTGGTCAAATCTAATGCCCAGCGGATCGCCGGCTATTATGACGAGGAAAAGAAATCGATCTCCCTACTCAACTGGGTTCCGCTCGAACGCCAGCGGCCCATCCTGGCGCACGAATTAACCCATGCCCTGCAGGACCAGAACTACGACCTGAAGAAATGGATAAAAGCAGGGCAGCCTGCCTCGCAGTCAGCGGACAAAAAGGAGGGGGCATCCGAACTTGAAGACGGGGAGAGCACAATCGCACGGCGCGCTGTAGTGGAAGGTCAGGCAATGGTGGTTTATGTCGACTACCTGCTCTCGGCTTTTGGACGCAACATGCAGAACACACCGGGTGTACTTTCCTGGATCGAGGATCCCGCGGTTACCGCCGTGATCGATAGCGAACTTCTTCATGATGCGCCGATGGTACTTCGCGAAACCGGTACGTTTCCGTACCGCGAAGGTCTTATCTTTGAGGGCGAGCTTCTGGAAAAAGGTGGCAAGCGCATGGCTTTTGCGGGCGCGTTCGCGCGACCGCCGCGCAATACGCATGAAGTGCTGCAACCGAAGGCCTACATTGATGGTGAGAAGCTGCAGTCGGTTCACATCCCTGACGTCCGGCAGGTGCTTGCCGATAAGTATGAGGTCTATGACTCTGGCGGTATCGGCGAGCTCGACGTCCGCGCGCTCTTGAAACAGTATGGCGAGAGAAAGATCGCCAACGATCTTTCCTCAGCTTGGCAAGGTGGAGCTTACGTTGCGTTCAGGCGGGCAGGCAAAGAGGCTGCGTCCAGCGCCCGCACGGCAGATTTAGCGCTCTTATATGTATCACGCTGGAAGACGTCGAAAGCGGCGGAAAGCTTCGCCGCTATCTATGCGGCGGCAGTCCAAAAACGTTATCCGAGCGCCACCATAAAGCCGGCAGCACCCTGCTCGGGAACGTTGTGTCCTATTTCAGCGACCCAGGCCTCTACTGAAGAGGGGCCGGTAATCGTAGAGCAGTGGCCAGACAACACGGTAATCGTTTCCGAGAGCTTCGATACAACTACCGCCGCCAAGCTGCGGGACGCGGTGCGGCACAGCGACCCTGAAATGCACGCTGCTGAGATGCATGCAGAAGACATGCAGCAGCGCGAGCTTAACTTCCGGCTCTATGACTTGCCCGCGTTTCGAGCGTTTCAGGCGGACCTGGGAGAGAGAATTGTGCACACGCTCGAGCAGAGAGCGCGACAACGGTAAGCCATAGTGGTTATCACTCAACCGTGAATGGCAGCGAGGTAAGGTCAGCGTCTCTCCACGGACACTGCTCTGGATGTTTGCGCGACACCAGGGTACTTAGCGGGAGGAGGTTTGCCACTTCTTGCCTGATATCACTCTACTCAAAAACTGGCGCATGCGTGCAGCACCGTGGAAGAGCGGCCCTTCAGGGCCGCGAAACCCGTTCCGAATCAGTGACAC
>QIAR01000473.1:0-200 GCA_003225595.1 Acidobacteriota bacterium
CGGACTTGGAAGAAGGGATTGCAATTGCGATTCCCAAAACAGTAAGCGAAAGAAAGTATGTCGTCAGGGTTTGGCTCACTCGTTTCAAGACTGGGAGCGGTTTAAAGTGGTTTCATAGTGTGCCCAACGGCGCAGATCAAACTCTCACGATTCTGCTTCTGATAAAGTTCGATCACGTCGCGCAAGAGGCTTGCGGCAAG
>QIAR01000473.1:279-4349 GCA_003225595.1 Acidobacteriota bacterium
GTCGGCCTGCTTTGATCGCCGGATCGCCGTTGACCCACTCTTGTGCCTGTGCCGCCGAGTCAGCACGAAGCACAAAGATGCCACGCAGCACGGTGTCGTCCATAAACGGCCCCGCGATTAACAGTTTATGTTCGGCGTGCAGCTTGCGGATGTTGGCCATGTGCTCTTCCTGAAGCTTTTCGCCCGCCTCTTTGCTCAGGTGCGGAGCATTGGAGGGACGAGTCAACAGGACGAGGAAGTACTGGGTGGGCTTGGCATTCGGCTCGGACTGGGCTTGCGCGAAGGCCGCACCTGCGAGGGCAAGGAGACTGAGCAGAACTAGGCCATCGGGAAAAGTCTTCTCATATGCTACGCCTTCTCATTCTTACGCTCAGCCGACTGCCAGCGACTCCACCCTACGACCCCTAGTTCGGATTGCGGAGCATCAGGCAGCATTGAAAGGAATTCCAGCAAATTCCCATCTGGGTCATGAAAAAAGAGAGAAGCAGCGGGCATCCAAGCGAACACGACTGGCTCGTCGGTGGGGTTTTCCCAAAAATCGAGCGGAGTTATGTTAGCGACCCGAAGGCGCTCTGGAGCCCGCAACAGTTCGTCAAGATCGACGCTGAAGGCGAGGTGTAGACGTATCCGTTGTGGCCCGTTACCTGCTTCCCACAGGCCCAGCATGGAATTACCCCGACACCCTATCCAGTAGAACGCGACCTTTCTTTCCGGGGAGAACTGGGCGAGTTCGAGTCCCAACGCACCGCCGAAGAAAGACATTGAGCGTTTTAGGTCGGTGACCGTAAGGTGAGCTTCGAACAGATCGCGAATAGGAATCATCCCAATACTCCGCGCTTCGTATTGAGCGACAAGTCAGGGTGCCTTATCAGGCGCACGGCCAACAACCCGCCGAGAAACGCATCGAATGCCAAGCAAAAACCCGGCCACCAAGGCGGCACGCCGGGGTTTTGAATCAACATACGATGGACGAAGTCAAAAACTCCGTGGCCAACAAGGGCAGCGGCCACTAACCAAAGGTTTCTTTTGAAGCCTGTTGATGGGTGCTGGCTGAAAGGCAGTTATGTTATTGAAACCACGTAAGAAAATAGACCCCATAGAGGTTCGTGACCTAGCCGCCGTGGGCTGCACCATTGAGGAAATTGCCTTGCAGGTAAAGTGTAATCCTGCAACGATTTACCGACGTTTTGCAAGAGTAATAAAAGAAGGCCGCTTAAAAGCCTATATGTCCTTGCGCCGGAAGACGTTTGAGATGGTGATGAACGGCAACCTCGGTGCGTGCATATGGCTCTCTAAGCAGTGGCTAGGCCAGTCTGACAGGCACGAAGTCAGCGGCCCGGATCAAGGTCCTATTCAGCACGAAGTAAAAGTCATGGATTTGTCGAAGCTTACGGATGAAGAGTTAGCACAGATCCAGCGGCTGGTGGAATCAGCCACGTGTGGATGATTGATGTTTTGTTAGCTCTCCTGTTGATCGTAGGAAGCTTGTTCTATTGAAAGTGTGTGGAATGGTTGTGTTGCGGGTTAATTGTAACAACTTGGCCCAATTACTGAGATGACAGGATTTTGAACCCCAAACACGGGCAGCCCTGCCGCCTTTTACGGCCTCATCTATGCTCGGAGGTGCCATGGGATTCGTGACGCAAGCAAGAACGAGGACCGCCAACCCAAACTTTCGGGCGGTGGCCTGAGGCCGTCCCGCATAAGACTGAGAGATTTTTTTCCTGTTAGTATCACACTCAGCACAGAACGGGTAAAGCGAAATAGCTTCAGTCCAGTTTGGTGGGGCCGTTTCTCGGATACCTCCCTGTCACAAGCGAGAAGTGACGCGATGTCGAGTTCCGAAGCCGCCAAACAGCCGAAAATCACCAGCCTCGCTGCATCAACTGAAACCCTTCCACCGAAATGCCCGCACTGCGGAGCAACAGCCGGAGTGGAACTCCATGGGTGGTGCGCAGCACGACTTCGAAACGCGAGCGGAAATCAGTGGCTCTGTAGCAGGTGCGGGCACCGGTGGGATGCGAGTCCTAGCGATGTAGACAGGATGCTGTTTGGGGAAAAGGCTGCCGCTGCGCTGGAAGCAGAGAGAAAGGCCGAGGAAGAAGAATGGCAGCGCGAGATGAATACTTTGTTTCAGCGCAAGAAGGGTCGGCCGCTAGACAAACTGCGCGAGCCACGGCGGCTGATCATTCGCAGGGTCGCTGCGAGGGGTGTCAAAGGCGCAAGATACTGCGAAGCTCTAGACGCTGCCGGGCTGTCGACGCCTGTCTCGTGGCAGCAGAATGAGGGTTGCCTCAAAACGTACCCCCAAGCCTATTGGCATCAAGATCCGGTCGAGCGCGCAAAATGGCGGCAGCGCATCGCGAACGAAAAAAGCAAAATGACGCACTAGCCAAAAATCCCACTAGCCAGTGGCTAGTAATTTAACAATCACGAAAGCCGCATAAACACTGCTCGAAACTAGCCTCTTTACTCGCCAAAAATCAATTTGTTCGTGACATTCGTCCGCCCAATCGCTGAAATTCATGCATTGTAAGTCACGGCATGGAGGAGCAAATGGCCGAGCTTCTGCTAGTAAACAAGTGCGAAGCAGAACGGACGTTATCGATTTGCGTCCGGACCCTCGACAGCCTTATCGCGGCAAACGAGGTTCCCGTCCGCAGATTGGGAGGCGAGTTTTGATCGCTCGTCGATACCTGGAGCAGTTCGCCCTTGGCGAGAAGCCACAGTGCCCACGTGCCCGCAGGTCGTCTAGTGCACGGGAGAGAGAAGCAGCAGAGCAAAACCGCGAGAAGATTAAATCAAGGAAAGAAGCCGGCAGAGGAGCCCTGCCTCAGCAGGCTGAAACATACGTGGGCTTAAAACTGAGAAATGGGAGACCGACGAAGTGATGGCCTTTCCCCTGGGGTCAACTCAACCTCGCCGGCCTGGAGTGTCAACAAACATTGGCGACTTTTGCATAAATCGCCCAGCTTCGTCGAGGGAGAATAGTTTGCCAGACATCGATTTCCTAAAACAAATTGCGATTGTCGATGTCGCTCAAGAACTCGGGGTGGAAGTTACGGGACCACGGACCGCGCGCTGCTGGAGGCCGGAGCGGCATCAGCACGGCGACAGAACGCCCTCGGTCGGCTTCTGCCGAAAGCGGAACAAGGCGAGATGCTTCGTCTGTGACCCGCGCGCTCTCTCGACGATCGACCTGGTACAGCAGGTCCTCGGCAGCTCCGTAATCGAAGCGGTGCAATGGCTCGACGACCGATTTCCGGGAGCACCGCGGATTGTCAAAGGAAAACATATTGTTAAGCGCCGCGCCCAGGAAGAAATCGGGACTCGGATTGGTGTTGATTCGCTCTGGACAGATCTCAGGCGCAGCGCGTTTTTGGGGGCAACGATGACGCCCGCAGAGCAATGTGTACTCTCAGCCTTGGTCGAGCTGGCTAATCCCACGACTGGCGAAGCGAGATTGTCCTACCGCACAATCGCGAGGATTTCCGGCGTTCGGAGTGACACCTCGATCGCCCGGGCGTTGAGACGATTGGAGCAAATGTCTCTGCTCGAAATCAACCGCGGACAGGACAGCGGACGCCAGGCAAATCGGTACAAACTGACGGCCGAAAACATTTCGTTTCAGGAGCTCGTCCGCGCCGTCACCGAGCGCATGCGGCGCGACATTGCTTCGGAGAAAGAACTCCGCAAGCTTAGGCGGCAGCCCAAGGCTACCGGTATATATGTCTCCAATAATTGGAGTAGTGGTCAATCTCATCGCTCCAATAAATGGAGAACAAATGCAAAACTGAGCGATCCGGCACAAAAAAGTCACCCATCGCCACGCGAGAAGGGGCGTGAATGTGCAGTCGGGGGCATGAGCGTTATCCATTGGAGGGTCGACCTGTATTGTGTTGGTCGTTGAATCATCTGCCGCCCACACAACAGAAACGAGCAAGAGGAAGCAAGCCAAAATCCAGAACAAACGAAGACCTCCTGACATACGCACCTCGCAAAGATGGCTGGAGCGATTTACTAGGTTAGCAAAAAAAGACGAGATTATCACCTTGACTCAACTTCGTGGT
>QIAR01000487.1 GCA_003225595.1 Acidobacteriota bacterium
TGGCACGAATTCCGAGCTGCGTTAGCACAGAACCGAACGGTCCCAATGGCGGGCGGCACGACAAGTCTGCGTTGGCATCGCGTTTGCATCGCTGGGTAGGAAACTTCGCCAGGATAGATTATGGCCAATCTTATCCCCGTGCGGCTTATCCGCGAAGTGGATAAATGAAGATGTGTGGAAAACTCGTTTTAATTTTGTGGATTGGTGCTCTAATTGGCTGCGGCGGGACTTCTTCGACAACGTCTTCGATAACTCCGACTCCTGCCCCTGCCCCTGCTCCTACTCCAACACCGACGCCAACACCAACTCCGACGCCGACACCAACTCCAACTCCCACTCCCACTCCCACCCCAACTCCGACGACACAGGGACAATGGTCCACATTGCCGTACACGATGCCGATAAACCCCATCCACGCCGCCCTTCTCAATACAGGCAAGGTGCTGGTGATCGCGGGGTCTGGCAATGATCGGCACAACGCTTTCCCAATCAGTACGAACCCGGATTACGAGGCCGCTGTATGGGATACACAAAGCGGAACGATCATGGCTCAGCGCATTGCATGGGACATGTTCTGCAACGGCGCGTCAACCATGCCCGATGGGCGAGTTTTAATTCAAGGGGGCACGTCGGTTTACGGAACGGAGATTGCGGGGAACGCCGATACGCCGTTTGAAGGGCTAGCAAACTCTGCAATTTTTGATCCCACAACCGAAATGTTTTCGGCGGCTGAAAGTACCGCGCACGGTCGCTGGTATCCGACTCTGACTGAATTGGGCGACGGGCGCATTATGACCACGTCCGGGCTGGACGAGAATGGGAACGTCAACAACACGAGCGAGATTTATAGTGCAGGCTGGGGTCCCGAGATTCCAGGCAATCCCTCAGGTTTCGATCCTAGTTTCGTATTTAATTTCTCGTTGTACCCCAGAATGCACCTGTTGCCCACGGGTCAGGTTTTTTTGTCCGCACCGTTACCCGAAACCCTGATCTTCGATCCCACAAAGCAAACGTGGGCGTTTCTGGCGGGAACCATTTACGGCGAGGTCACGGGATCGCGCTTCTACGGGTCATCGGTGTTGCTCCCGATGACGCCGGAAAACAACTACGATCCCAAGGTCATCATTCTGGGCGGCGACAATCCAGCCACCAAAACAACAGAGATCATCGACCTCGGACAGCCCTCACCCGTGTGGGTGTCTGGCCCTCCGATGGCAGTGCCCCGTGTGGAAATGGAAGCCACGCTTCTACCCAACGGTACAGTGCTTGTCTCCGGCGGCTCAGGCGTAGATGAAGACGCCGGAACAGCGTCTTTACAAGCGGAGATTTACGATCCCCGTACCAACAGCTTTTCATCAGCCCGATCCAATGTTTTCCCTCGCCTCTATCACAACATCCAATTGCTCTTGCCGGACGGCACCGTGTTTCTGGCGGGCAGTAATCCCGCGCAAGGCAGTTACGAGAACCACATCGAAATTTACAAGCCCGCGTACTTGTTTAACGCGGACAACAGTCCGGCTGTACGACCGACGATTACCAGTGTGCCCCTCGGTGTGACTTACGGCGGGACGTTCACGGTGGCAACGCCAAACACCGATATCGCGTCCGTGGTTCTCATCAAGCCCGGGTCAGTCACGCATTCATTTGATATGGACCAGCGGCTCGTTGGCTTGTCGTTCACGGCGGTTACGGGCGGGCTCACGGCGACCGTTCCCAGCAATTCGAACCTCACGCCACCGGGCTACTACATGCTGTTCGTCGTTAACAAAGCCGGAGTACCTTCGGTTGCCAGCTTTGTGCACATAAGCGGAGCGTTAGCGCCGGTAGCGGCGATGGCATTCCGCCCGCTCAACACGGCCCCGTTGCATCCGGCTCATATGCTGCATGTGACGGAGTCGCCGCTGCCATGGCGTGGAAAGATGCACTGAGTTTAGGAGTGGCGACAGCAAGATGATTCGGAATCTGCGGTCGTTCCTAGAAGCGAATCCCAATTGGCAAGTCTGTGACGCACGCCGCTAGGGAGATTTCCCAACTACTGCCCTCGGTGCCGATTGTGTTGTATTCGATGTATGCAACACCCCAAGTTGAACTCGAAGCTAAGAAAGTGGGATTCGGGCCGTGGTGCCGAAAACCGAAGCGCCTCGCCTACTGTTGCCAACCATTGAGACTGTGCTGGCAGCGGCGTCACCATACTAGCGATTTTTCAAGAAACACGGGCGGCGTTCGCTGGTTGCTCCCGACGTCACTTTCAAGCAACATTGTGCTCATCTGAGCTGAGGCGCTTATCTGTACTCCTGCTTTCGCCCCGAGTGATCGATGCAAGTTTGGAGCTTTCTGGGTGAGGCACTTGCGCAGATACCTTTGCGGTGCGCTGCGTTCTGGCAATGATCCTGCCCATCGCCAAACCAAGAGCGCGAGCGATTGCCTCAAGCAAACCCCTTGGTTTCGCCGTGCGCTGGTTCAGCGCCGCCCTATACTTCTCGATCCAACGTAGGTCGTCTTCAGGCATAGATTTTTTCCAATGCAGTCTGGTTCGGTTTGGGTCTCCATCTTACAACTTTCTTGAAGACACCATGATCGGAGTGGTTCACTAGGGTTAGGTTTATACCGTGACACGGCGGGCTCGTTCGAGACAGGACAAACGGTATTTTCTCACAAGTAAGGCGTGAATCTGCGGGCGATCTCGGGCGCGGGCTTTCCTATGGGCGGAAGCACCACAAGATCACAAACTGAAGCGATGGGAATTGTGGTTCTCAATTCGGAGACTGAGTTGAGGGATCGAACAGCCTGATTATTTTTCCAAGCGGGTAGTCTTCATCCGTAATCGGAGTCTCGGGGTCGGCGTTTATGACTGTCAGAACCTCCCCGCTGTCAAGTCCTCGAAGAATAAGGCGCTGACTCTCAACACCAACCACCCTGTATGTCTCGTCAAAGATAGCCATCGCAGTCTCTTTGCGTCTGAGGGTTGGATGCCAGATTTCACGTGAAGGTTCCCCGTGGGAGCCCTCAGGAGTCGTCGGGCGAGACTGTAGCTTCCAATACCCGTTCAGGGGAGCCTTCTGGACTTTGTTCGTATCCTGCCCAATGTGCAGCACGAGGATTACAAAAGTGCCATAGTGAAGGCTAGCACGGAAGCAGGCCGTGGTTTGCTGGGCGCACATAGCCCAAGCATTCTGCGACAGATACAGGCTAGCGCAGGTCATTTCATCTTCGCGCTTACATGAACACGCACGCACGAAACGTGACAAGACGGATGCGGTTTGCCGAGGCAAGGGATAGGAAAAAGACGTGCGGGGAGGAGGGAGGAGCGGCAAATTTATGCCGTTTTCTTGTCTATCTTCTGTAGGAACACTGCCGCCTTCTTCTTTTGTTCTTCGTCTAATTCTCGGTTTAACTCATCTACAATCGCTATCAGCTTATACGGGTCTCTTTCGGAAACGGCTTCTCGGCAGAGATTGCGCCAGTCTTTCCGGGCATCTTGGGTCACGGATGTCTCCCAAAGCGAAATATACTGGAATGTTATAGCATAAATGTTAAGCGACCCGTTGTCCGATTTTGCGCAAAGACCATTTTCCCGCCAGCAGATAAACGGGAATTCGGTCGCGTGCGGCGAACGGTGCAGGCGAGTCACTTGCTGAAGTTCGTGGAAGCTGCCATCGGAGCTACCAAGAGCCAACATTGATCAGAAATACCCCCGCTGCACACCCACGTCCTGCACTGGCCGAGGTGATAAAAGAGAGCCCGTGGAGAGGAGATTTGGGCAATGACGAACTCCACAGGCTCATGTGTTGATCTTTCGACTGACCTTGCCAATCAATTGGTTGTGTGGAAAAACCAAATTGCTGATGTATTCCAAGGTAGGGGATGGGAACCTCCGGTGCGCACCCACGTGCTGCACCGGCCGAAACAGAGCGCTGAAGGGGGCCCCATCGCTGTGAAAGATTGTTGGGTCGGGGATTGCACCACAAAGCAGCATTGAAGCCCTTAGATGTTTTTGCTTAAGATACCTGCCGGGGGACGGGGAACAAGGCAAGGCAGGCTCATGAAACACGCCCGCGGCCAGCGGTGGGTCACCTGCTTGACTCTCCCGCCCCTCCCTTTCTGTGAAAACCGGTGGAAGGTTGCGTGACGCAAAGTGTCCGAGCGCAGGGGCGGGCTTTTCTCCTCCCACTTCCCGCCCCTTTTTCTCACAAACAAAAACGCGGCTTTAAGAAGCGAAAAAAAAGAGCCGCCGGGCGAGGTACCCGACGGCCGCACAGACTTTGCATCAAACATTTTACATCACGCAGCCCAAGCTCCGCGTCCATGCCCAGCCTGCTACGCCAGGATGCCATTAGACATGCGAGACCGGAAGCCGAAAAAGCCGTCCTGAATCAGTTTAAAGTTGAAGGGTGCCCGTACTGCCGAACCAACTCGCGTGGAGGCGTTTCGTCTGCGTTCTCCACAAGCTCGGCTACCGCCCGCAAAAGGCAGCGCGGGGTTCGGCGAGGGTGTTTTTCAATCCTACACGCCAACCGACCAGAGTCTCATTCCGCGAACCTCATCCCGGTGACACGCTGCGGCAGGCGATGCTGCACAACTACTTCCGCAAGCTCCTGCTCACTGTGGATGAATTCATGGCGCTTCTGGAGGAGTGCTGAGGGGAACTTCTCGTTTGGTAGTGGATGATGAGCCCCGTATCGCCGACAGGTTGGCGACGATACTCCGCAACTTCGGTTACGAGGCTAGTGTCGCGTATGACGCTCCGAGTGCGATATCGCAAGGCGAGCCCTTCAACCCGGAACTGGTCATCACGGATGTCGTCATGCCGGGAATGAACGGAGTCGAGATGGCAATTCAGGTTCGCCAGCTTTGTCGGTCGTGCAAGATTCTGCTGTTTTCGGGGCGATCAACGGTTTTTCCAGAGCTAAATAGAGCTACAAACCGAAAGGCGTATGCGGTTCAGATTTCCTGAAGGCGAGCCACGACAGCCACCCAACACACACCAACGCAATGCCGATAGCGGCTAGAAGTAGTAGCGTGTGGGCCGACCACGCCCTCGCCACGGATCGCCTGCCAAACACGGATGCGAGATAAGCCAGTAAAGCAAATCGGCACGCCCGTCCCATGCCGAATGACAGCACAAACGCAACGAAGCGATAGCGCGTTGCACCAGCAGAAAGCACGAATGCGGAAGTCGGGAATGGTGGGGGAAGAAGTGCGGCGAGCGACAAAGCAAGGCTCCCAAAACGCTTCAAGAATGCCGTGACTCTGTCGAATACCGCTCCTTTAATACGTCGATGGAGGACTCCAAGACCCGACAAGCGGTAGGCGAGTGACGCCCCTGAAAGGGAGCCTGCGGTGCTGCATATCGCATAATATGGCCATAGCTCTGGGTGCCGGGCGGCCAGCAGTATCGTGACCGCGTCAACCCCACCGAGAGTGGGCAGCACAGAGCTATCGAGGGCGGCAAGAATGAACACCCCAACCCCACCCAAGTGCCTCAGCATTGAGATCAATGATGTCATTGGTTCGATGATACGGCTTGATCAGCTTTCCTTCGCCTGGGACATCTGGAAGATTCTGCCGTCCCCGGAGCAGGCAACTAACTGGACTCCCCCTGACTCGACGGCACGCTTGCGGCGACCGAACTCTTCTGGACAAAAATGGGAGAACACAGGCGTCCCAAAGCCGCACATCAGGATGGACTCCGCGCTCTCCTCCCGCCGGGGGCATTGGGAATGCCTGCGTTTGCCAAGGCGCACGGGGCGTACCATTGAACATGAGCAGAATACATCCAGAACGCCCCGACTCAGACCACGCTTCTGATCGCTCGAAAGCTGCCGATGTCCTCCTTCGACAAGAGCCAGACGAGGAAGAAGAGGAAGACGAAGGCGACGACAAAGAAAATGACGATGATGACGACGAAGACGACGACGGCTACTCGGAGCGAGCGTGCCCTTATGTGGCCGTGGACGGTGGTCTCTGCGCATTTCACGCCGATCCCAAGAGGGCGGCACAACTAGGCCGCATGGGAGGAAGCAAAAACCGCCGTCATGATCCTCTGCGTTCTGAGACCGAACCCCTGCGCCCGCCGCAAACGGCTAAAGAAGTGAAGGATCTTCTCGCCGAAGCGATGGCTGGTATCCACGCCGGTCGATTAGAGCCCAGGATGGGGAGCGTAATCGCATATCTGGGTACTGCGCTTTTGAGAGCCATAGAAACTACCGATTACCAGGAACGCATTGAGGCCTTGGAGGAATCTGACAAGAAGGGATGACGCGAACTAAAAACCCGGCGCTCTCATTGCCCGCTTCAACCCGCTTCACTACTCGCTTTGTCCGCTTTAACTGTCTCGCTTGCGCCGCGTCAAATCTCGCTTCATGCCGCTTAAGCGGCAGGGAACGGCATGGCAGAGTGCGAAAACGCGGCATGACTCGCGTTCCTGCTGCCGGGTTCATCTCTGAGAAAGGAATGAATAGTGTCGATCTACTGGACGAGTACAGGAGGTTGACCTCATTCTGTGCGCCTCCTAAGATTGCACGACGGGAGCGGGTTAAGGTGCATGCTGGCAAGCGGAACTCAGCTCGGCCCATACGAGATCATCGAACCGCTCGGCGCTGGGGGAATGGGAGAGGTTTACCGCGCTCACGATAGCAGCCTGGGCCGGGAAGTAGCGGTCAAGATTCTTCCGGCTGCGGTCACCCAGAATCCCGAGCATGCGGCCCGCTTTGAACGCCAAGCTAGGATCCTCGCCTCACTGAACCATCCCAATATTGCCGCCATCCACGGGCTGGAAGACGCGGGCGGAGTCTGCTTCCTGGTTCTGGAACTGGTATCTGGGCTCACCCTGGACAGGGTTCTGGCTTCCGGCCCGGTTACGCTTGACCAGGCACTGCGCATCTGCGCCCAGGTGGCGGAAGCGTTGGAGGCGGCGCACGAAAAAGGGATTATTCATCGCGATCTGAAGCCGCTCAACATCAAGCTGACCAGCGAGGGAAAAGTCAAAGTGCTTGATTTCGAGCTGGCCAAAGCACTGGCGGTCGAAGAGGCAACGGCGGGATCCGAGCCGACAATGTCGCTCGCCTCTGCTTCGGGCTCGCTCCTGGGTACGCCCTCCTACATGAGCCCCGAACAGGTACGTGGGCAGGCGACCGACAAGCGCACTGATATCTGGGCATTTGGTTGCCTGCTCTACGAGGCGCTGACAGGCAAGAAGGCCTTCGACGGTAAGACCGTCACAGACACATTGGCGCAGATCATACAAGGCGAACCAGACTGGCTGCGGCTGAGGAGATCCACCCCGGCCAGCATTCAGCGTCTTTTGCGGCATTGTCTGGAAAAAGATGTGACGCGGCGTTTGCGGGACGTAGGTGATGCGCGGCTCGAGATCGAGGGAGTCCTAAGCCAGGCGACTTCGCCGGCGACCCCGGCCTTCCAACCGCGGCAGGTGCTGATCGGAGTTTTGGCAGTGGCCGTCTCGCTGGCTTTGGGGATTTCCTTTCTGCGACGCGGTTCCGGCCTGTTTGCCAACCGGGCCCAGCCAAAACTTACTCAGATCACTTTCAGGCCGGGCATCACGCGGAGTCCGGCTTGGTCGCCGGATAGCGAGCAACTTGCCTACACAGCCGAAGTTAGCGGGGTGCGGAAAGTTTTCCGGAAGAACCTGGGGAGCGGCGAGGAGCGGCAGGTGACGACAGGCGCAAACGATGACATCCAGCCGAGTTGGTCACCCGACGGAAAGACACTACTTTTCGTGCGGTCGCACCAGGTAACGGGCAAGATGGAGCCCGGCGATGTCTTCGGCCAGTACGATGGCGGGGACGTGTGGAGGTTGGAGCTTGGCTCCGGCAAAGAAAACAAGCTGATCGAGAACGCGGTCAGCCCGGCGTATTCGCCTGACGGCAAACGGATCGCGGTGGATGCTTCCTGGGCTGGCCCGCGTCGCATTTGGATAGTTGATGGTGAAGGACACAATCCCCAACAGGTCACGACAGACGCCTCTGAGGCGGTGGCGCATGTCAGTCCCCGCTGGTCGCCGGACGGGACCAAGATTGTTTTTCAGAACATCGAGCGCACAAAGTTTGATATCCGGGTCGTGAACCTGGATAACAGGAGAATGGAATGGGTCACCAACGACCTATACCAGGACGTGAACCCGCTGTGGTCTGCTTCCGGACGGGCGATTTACTTTTCTTCGTATCGCAGCGGGGGGCTCAGCGTATGGCGCGCGCCGGTCTTCTCCGATGGATCCCGAGCCGGACCGCCCGAACAAGTGACCACTGGAGGCAGCCAGGACGTGGAACTAGCTCTCTCGCGCAATGGCAAGCGCTTGGCATTCTCTGTCCTTAAGCAGAACGCCGATCTGTGGAGGTTGCCAGTGTCAGCTGAAACGGGCCACCCCACAGGGGAACCCCAGGCCGTGGTGGCCAGTACTCGAGAAGACACTCGCGGCTCCTGGTCTCCGGACGGTGAAAGCATTGCCTTCAACTCGGATCGCTCGGGCAACATGAACATCTGGCTCTACTCGGTGAAGAACAATTCCATGCGCCAGCTAACCCGCGGTGCTGGCGGGGACTTTCAGCCGCAATGGTCGCCCGACGGCAAACAGCTTGTGTTTTTTTCATCCCGTGCGCGCAGCGTGGACATCTGGAGCGTGGAGGTGACCACCGGGAAACTCCGGCGGCTGACCAAGAGTCTTGCCGTCGACGTGAACCCATTCTTTTCGCCGGACGGACGCTGGATCGCGTATCAATCAGACCAAAGCGGGAGGCTGGAAATCTGGATCATGAAGGCGGACGGCAGTCAAACGCGACGGCTGACACAGACCGGCGTCACCGGGCATTTTCTGCGCTGGACGGCCGACAGCCGCTCGGTGATTTATCGCTGTCCCTGCGGCGGCAACTCGCAGAGCATGAAGGTGTCCGTGGGTCGCGGTGAGCCTCAGCTCATCGGCGAGGTTGCGGGCGGCGAACACATGTCGTTTTCTCCCGATCAGTCGCTGATTCTGGACGTCGTCGGGCACAAAGAGTTATGGGTTTCGCCGCTCCGTGGAGGCGCGCCCGAGAAGGTGTACGAGTTCGCGGACCCGGCTGTGCGCATCGACTACCCGGTATGGTCGCCCGATGGGAAATGGGTGCTGTTCGACCGCTTTCGGCCCGAGGGTGGCGACATCTGGGTTATGGAAAACTTTGAGTGAAAATCATCCAACATTCTCTACTAGGCTTCATGGGTCAACCGTAGAGCCGAAATCACGATAGACTCACGAAGTTTTTACCATGCGGAGATGGACGATCGTGTTGTATCGAGCACATTACTACAAAAATCGGGACGCTGCTTCTGGGGGTCTTTCTTGCCGCTTCCAGATCGGAGACGAAGCCCCCGCCCAATCCCGGGATCTACGGCCGCCGCAGCACATGCGATCCGTGGCCAGTATTGTCCCCCTCGAGTGTGCGAAAACACCCGAGCTACTGTCCGCTTAAAGCAGTCTTTTTTGGATTCGCGTTTTCTTCTTTACTGTACTGCAGGATTCGCGTTTTCTTCGTCAGAGCCCCGGTCACTCTGGGAAGGCCCTGCACGTGTGTTCGCTTAGTTCCGGCTGGCTGTTGTCTCGAGAGCGGGCGTTATGAGGGTAAAGGCCCCACTGTTTCAAGCATCTTCTCTGTTTCGCAGCGCCTGTTCGAGTGCAACCAGAACTTTTTCTGACGTCGGGGGTTGTAGTAGCTGGGCCACCCGTGGCCAGGACTTGCGCGTCGCTCATGAGGTCGGAGTGAGGGCAAACTGTTGCTGCCCTCGGCGAGGGGAATACGTCGCGCGGAAACGCGCACTTCCCGACCTAAACGAAGGCACCAAGCCCGAAGAGGGACATACCCAATGGAAAGACATTCAGAAGCTTGGGGATTCGCTTGCATATTAATAGCTCTGAGTTTTGTTCAGATGGGTTGTGACGTACTCGTTTCATTCAGCGGACACGAAGGCAAGCCTGCTTGTAATGCTCCTTCTGCTTCCTCTTCCGCCTCACCGGACGTGCAGGTGCAACACGTCTTCATCGTGTTAGAAGAAAACCACCCCTATGAGCGTGTCATCCGCAGCCCGAACATGCCGTACCTCAAAAGCTTGGCGACGACCTATACCTACGCCCAAGGCTACTACGCGAACACGCACCCTTCAATCGGCAATTACTTTATGCTGACCACCGGGCAGATCATTACCAATGACGACGGTTTTTCCGGCACGGTCACAGCCGACAATATCGTTCGGCACCTGATCACGGCCGGGAAAACCTGGAAGGAGTATTCCGAAAATCTACCCTTCGTCGGATACACCGGCGGCGATGCCGGCACCGACGCCAAACCTTATACCGAGCACCACAATCCCCTTTCTTACTTCTCGGATGTGCGCGGGAACAGCGCGCAGAGCATGAACCTAGTCCCCTTTACTCAGTTCGCAACCGACTTGGCCAATCACGCCCTGCCGAATTACTCTTTCATTGTTCCCAGCAATGTGGACAACGCGCACAGCTGCCCAGCCGCGATTCCTAACTGCACGGTCCCACAGAAACTGGCCGCAGCGGATAATTGGCTCGCAACTAACATCGATCCACTCATCAAAAGTTCGGACTTCAACTCCCCAGGTGGCGGACTCCTGATCATTACTTTCGATGAGTCAGATCTGATCGACACGCTCATGGGGGGCGGACATATCATCTGGGTGCTCGTGGGCCCTGACGTCAAAAACGGTTATGTATCGACGACGTGTTACCAACACGAAAGCACGCTTAGGTTCATGTCCGAAGCGATTGGTCTAACTGATTTCCCGGGGGCAGCGGTTACGGCCGCCGACATGGAAGAATTCATTCCGGGGGATACCGGTCGTTAACCGCCTTCTTCGGATCCCTGAACGAGAAAGCGGTCACGATCGCCGCAGCGAAATCTGGATAGGACGCGGCCAACTCCAGGGCGACATTGCCCCCCATGCTGTGGCCGACGACAACCGGTTCTTCCACCGCGAGCTGGCGGCAGTGCCAGACGAGATCCTCGGCGAATCCGGCCACGGTGTACGTCGTCGAGAAGCTTCGACCGCAGGTGGATTAGGGTGTGGTAGGCCGACGCAGCGCAGCAAGCCTTGGAATCGGGG
>QIAR01000488.1 GCA_003225595.1 Acidobacteriota bacterium
TGCGGCTGGTCACTTCCAAATCGACCAGACGCTGGCTGCCATCGAACGAATGCGTGGTGACGCAGGGGCGAATCAGGCTGGCCCAGCGGATGTTGGCGGATTGCGGCGACTTGATCTGGATTGTCTGCCCATAGGTGCATTGCTCGGGTGCCGCAGTAATCGTGGGACGCGGGCCTTTGAAGAAGTATGGTGGGCGGAAGATTTCCAGACGCATTTCTTCTTCGGGATCGTCGTCCCATTCTACGTGTGTGCCGCCATCGGGATTGCCTCCGGCGGCTACGACAGAACCGTTGGGCAGCAGGAGAGCAGTGGAATGGTACAGGCGTGGAACGGTGGAGGGCGCCATGGGTGTCCAGGAATCGGTGGCGGGATCGTAGATTTCGGGCTGCAGGCGCGCTAGCGGCGTGTCCTCCTGCTTTAGCGAGCCGCCGGTTACGAACACCGTATGGTCTGGAAGCAGGATGGCATTGAGATGCAGCCGCGGAAAGTTGAGCGGCGACGCGGGCACGAAATGCGGATTGGGATCTTTTAGATCGACGATATCGACATTGTCGATGGCATCGGTTTTATTCGGCTTTCCGGCGGGACCGCCGCCAATGATCATTACTCTTTGGTCTTGGGCAGGGGGTAGAAGAACGCTGGCTGATTGATTGCGCATGCCGCCTCCGTCCATGCCGAACACCGGTGTCGTCTTCACCGGATGCTGCCTGAGATCGATGATGCAGGGATCAACTTGCAATTCGTCATCCATGCGGCCGCCGTCGAAGAAGAGGCGGCCATCGGCGAGCAGGAACAAGTGAGCATAGAGCGGGAGGCCAGGAAATCCATCGTGGAAGTGGAACAACTGCCAGGTGTTGGCTGCGGGGTCGTAGATTTCGATCGTATTGTTGTGAGGATTTGTCGCGTCCTCGGTGAGTCCGGTGGCGGCAAGAGCGCGTCCATCGCCCAGAGTGATGAGGCTGGGATACCAGCGGCCATGTGCCATGGATTTGATGAAGGACCACGACTGCGTGGCGGGATTGAATATAGTTGCGTCGTTGCGCCCCTCAAACGGGTTGTAATGCCCAGTGCCACCGGCCGAAAGCAGACGACCGTCGGCCAGCAAGGTGTCACCGCCGCAGAAGAAATCAAAAGGGCGATGATTTGGTGCGAACAATGTGGCGGGGTGAAAGAAATTGTTGGGCGGAGCGGTAGTTGGGTCCCACACGACGCTGGTGAAGATGCCATCGGCCATGCTGCCGAAATTCGGCGCGTTGAAACGGGTGGCACTGCTGCCTGAGCCCGCGAAGAAGAGGACTTTCCCCTGAGGAAGCAGCGCTGCGTGTACGGCAAGAACGCCCGAGTGGAATGGCAGGAGCTGCCATTGACCGTCACGGGCGGGAACGACATCGAGCGGCAGCGTGCGGTAGTATCCGGCGTTCTGAGCGGGCGGATTGTCGACCATCATGGTGACGATCGCGGGCGCGCCATTACGACGCAGAGCGGCGATGCCTCCACCCTGGTTTTCCCAAGCGAACCACGACGGGACGCCACGCCACAGGCTCCATTCCGCGACGTTGCCGTTGATATCGAGCTTGCTGCCGATCTTGTAGAAAGCCTGGTTCTGTTCCACCGCGTTATCAATCTGAAAAATTACCAGGTCGTTGTTTCCGGTATTCATTGTGTCGATCACCGCCACACTGGCGCCCTGGTTTTCCCAGGAGAACCAATCAGGCACGTCTTTCCATTCCCCCCAACCACCGGTGACGTTGCCGTTGGCGTCGAGTTTTCTTCCGATTCGATATTTACCCTTGTTTTGCGCGGGCGGGTTATCGACCATCAAGACGATAAGTTCTACATTTCCATCGCCATCGAGATCCGCAACTGCGATGGAGCCGTGCTGGTTTTCGAAGGAGAACCAATCGGGAATCGCGATCCACGCGCCCCAGCCGCCAGTCACATTGCCATCCGCATCCAGTCGCTTGCCCACGCGGTAGTAGCCCTGATTCTGACCGGGCGGGTTGTCGATCATGAAGACGATCAGGTCCTGACGGTCGTCCTTGTCGAGATCGACTACGGCGGCTCCGGCGCCCTGATTTTCCCAGGAGAACCAATCGGGGATGTCGATCCAGGGGGTCCAGCCACCGGTCACGTTGCCTTGGGCCTCCAATCCGTGACCCAGGCGGTAGATGCCTCGGTTCCGGCCGGCAGGAGCGTCAACTGTGATGACCAGGAGGTCCAGCTTGCCCCCGCCCGACACGTCTGCGACCGCAACGCCGCCGCCCTGATTCTCGAAGGAAAACCAATCGGGAATTTGAAAGTAACCTTTCGGCATAGAAGTAACCCCCTTTGGCTATGAAGTGTCTGTAGATTCTTCTCGGCTCGATTTGAACTCGAGAGTAGTTCGCTTCGCGTCCTTGGCGAACTTCGTAGTGAAAGCTCAATCCAATCGTAAAGAATGCAAAAAAGCTTGCCAACGAACTACTGTTCCAGAGGCGCCCCCGAGGGGGCTGGCTGCTTATCAGGCGCCGAGCCCGCCATGCGCGCCAGTGGTGGGGAGTCACACCTGCTTGGCTTGCTGCAGCAGAGTTGCCATCTTGAACTCGCCGTTTTTGTTCACGAGCTTTGGATGCGGCTTGAACTTCGGATACGCTCGCAGGAATGAATGGCTGTCCTTCAACATCAGACCTACAAAAACCTCGCCTACGAGTCGTCCTCCGACAGGACCCAGATGGATAGGTGTTTCGTTTTTCTTGAACTGCTGTTGCGCTTCGGCCAGCACGTAGTACCACAGGGGCGCGTTCCCTGCGAAGCCGGGAGAGATATCGGTAATCTTCTTGTTGGTTGGGGCGTCGCCTTCGTTGGCTTTTCCGACTCTCAACTTGTCCTCTTCGATTGGATCCAGTCCCATGGCCATTGCCACAGCCTGGCCAGAAGGCAACTGCATTCTCCAGCCGCGCAGCAGGTTGCGTTCCGGGAGCGACGACGGATGCGCCGCCACGGAGGCCGGCAACGTTTTCAGCGGATTGACCAGCGACGTATCGGGCTTGTAGGCAGGCTGCACACGAGTCGGACCAAGCGCCGGCGGATTGTTTCCACTGTCGAAGAAAAGACGCCAGTCAATCGCCCAATCGGAAGGAAACTTTCGGAAGCCGACAAGACTCTCGCCCTTTGTGGCAAAGATGGGCAGCCGGTCAATCGATTGGTTCAGACGATAGATGGGGCGGATCATCGAATGGCCGAACCGGTAGACGGCCACCGAAAACTCAATCGGCATGAATGCTTCCTTTTCCGCGTGGTAAAACTTCAGTTGCGGCTTGATGTTTACATCTCCGGGTTTGACCGGCCCCATTATTTGTTGCCAGGTCTCCAGACCCAGGATAGTGGGCAGAAAATCATGCAGCACCACCCACTGGTAGTGCCAACGGACCATGCGCTGAACCTCTTCGAAGTCTTTGGAACCTAGCACCGTGATCATATGATTGTGAAAGCGAAGCATCGAAGCCTGCAATTGGCTGACAATCACATTTTCGTCATTGCGTGGGTCTCCAATAACCGCGCGGGCAGCCTCTTTTTTTTCCGGAGCGATTCGCGGTACGCCGCGCGCGTTGGGATCGTCAGCATTTCCCGTTAGCACGTCTCCTTGCAGCAATCTGAGATGATCCTCCCGATACAGATATGGCTGGTCATCGGGACCGCGGCCATACACGCAGTCCAGATCGAAACGCGGAGTGCGGTAGTCCACCAGACCATCTGGGTCGTTCTGCCTCTCCAGGCTGCTTGCGGGATCAAATGTAAGATCGTGATCGATGAATTGACCGAGATAGGTGTATCCGGCGCTGATGGCCGGGTTCTCCTCATCGTCGGCTTCAGTTTCCGGCGTTGGCGCATCTTCCGCTTCGGCGCTCATGGCATCGGCGAGCTTCCTCAACATTTGTTCGTCGAATTGAGCGGCCGGCAGCGTGCGGAACATCCTGCCAAAACGGCCTTCGAACTG
>QIAR01000489.1 GCA_003225595.1 Acidobacteriota bacterium
GCAGTCGCATGCCAGAAAACGCGCTGCACGTTAAAGCGACTCAACCCGCAGTTTTGGCCACGTGCTTCGCCCGCTTCTGGGCCCGTATCCGCACCTCATTTTTCTGGATGGTGGTGATTGCCTTCACCCTGCGCGCGGGGGCGATTGTGGTGATGCACAGCTACAAATTCCGCGCAGCGGAAGCAAACTTCGGCTTCGGTTGGGAGATGGGACGCGTCGCCCGCGCCATCGCTGCTGGCGAAGGATTCAGCAATCCCTTCCATGCCGTCACCGGGCCCACGGCATGGGAGCCCCCTTTGTATCCATATCTCATTGCTGGTGTCTTCAAAGTTTTCGGGATCTATTCAAAGGCGTCCGCGTTCGTGCTGCTGGCCCTGAACAGTTTGTTTTCCTCTCTGACCTGTATCCCGATTTTTCTGATCGCCAAACGATGCTTCGGGGAGAAAGTCGCCGTCGGTTCTGCATGGACATGGGCTCTGCTGCCCTATGTGATGTACTGGTGTACGCGGTGGGTGTGGGAGACCAGCCTCTCGGCCCTGCTCCTCGCCCTGATTTTCTTGCTGACGCTCGAGATGGAAGAGAAAGATGGCTTGATGCCCTGGGTTTGTTTCGGGCTCCTCTGGGCCATCGCGGCATTAAATAGCCCGGTGCTGTTGTCGTTCCTGCCGGTTTCCGCTATATGGGCGTGGCGGCGGCGCAGCAAGCTCGGAAGGCGTTCCTTCCATGGAATTATTCTCGCATCGCTAATCTTCTTCGCTTGCATCACGCCTTGGCTGTTGCGTAATTATCGAATCTTCGGAGAATTTGTTTTTATTCGTGACAACTTCGGCGCCGAATTGCGCCTGGGCAACGGGCCCTGGGCGAATGGCACTTGGATGTACTACCTGCATCCCACGCAGAATAATTACGCGATGCAGCAATACGAAAAGATGGGGGAGCTCGCCTACATCGCGGAACGTGAGCGGCAAGCCTTGGGTTTTATCCAAGACGATCCCAGCCGCTTCCTGCGCCTCAGCCTGAAGCGCTTCATCTATTACTGGGCGGGAGTGCCCCGCTCATCTGAAATTCCACAACTGGCACAGACCAAGAATTCACTTTTCCTGGCCTCTTCTGTGCTCGCGTTCTGGGGCCTCGGCCGTGCTCTGCGAAAACGAAAATTCGGCGCCCCGCTTTTCTTCTGGCTGATTCTTGTCTACCCGGCGGTTTACTACATTGTGTTCCCTTACCCGCGTTATCGCCACGCAATCGAACCGGAAATCGCAATTCTCGGCGTGTTCTTGATTACGGAGGCGGAGAAAAAGCGCACGCACACGCGCTTAAGCGTAACTTCCTCGCCAGTTCCACTGGAACGCGCCACCGAATAATTCCCGCAAGCAGCGTCGTAACACTATCCAGAATCAGCAGACCTGCCCAAGTGTCCAGATTCCACCTCCCCATTTGGCTGATGCGCGCCATCCCCATTTCCGCCATTCTGAGCGCGGATCGACGGTTCGCAAAAGATCAATTTGGGAGGGTGAAATGGCGTCAGCATCATTAATGGAAAGCTTGTCCGACGAATTCGCTTCGGCAGCGGAGCAGGCTGGCCGATCGGTAGTTGCCATCCACGCGCGGCATCGAATGAATTCCAGCGGCATCCAATGGCGAAAGGGAGTAGTGGTTACAGCGGATCATGCGATTCGCCGCGAAGATGATATTCGGGTAACCGTGGAACCGGGCAAGTCGCTTGGGGCCACGCTCGCTGGGCGGGATCCTAGCACTGATCTGGCCGTGCTGAAGCTGGAGGATCAGGGCAGTCTCACCGTCCCCGATTTCGGCGACACTACCGGGCTCAAGCTCGGGCACTTGGTTCTGGCGCTGGCACGTTCCTGGCGCGGTTATCTGGTGGCCAGCGCGGGAATCATCGGGGGCTTGAGCGGAGAATGGCGCACCTGGCGCGGTGGCCGGTTGGATCAGCATTTGCGCCTCGACCTGAATCTGTACCCGGGATTCTCCGGCGGTCCGCTAGTAACTGGCCAAGGGAAGATTGTGGGAATCAACACCAGCGGGTTATCCCGCGGAAGGGCTGTCACAATTCCTGTCTCCACCGTAAACCTCGTGGTGGACGAGCTGCTTGAGAAAGGACGCATTGCACGGCCCTACCTCGGTCTGGCTATGCAGCCGGTGGCCATTCCCGATGCATTGCGCGGGAAGTTGAAGTCGGGAACCGGTACCGGCTTGCTGGTAGTCCATGTGGAACCTGGCAGTCCGGCAGACAAAGCGGGGGTGCTGCTGGGAGACGTCTTGACCGAACTGCACGGCAAGACCCTGGAGGAAATGGAGAACGTGCAGGAACTTTTGGGCTCAGCCCGTATCGGCGAGAGCCTCGCCACAAAGCTGATCCGCGGCGGTTCTCTGGTGCAGCTCTCGATTACCCTCAGCGAGAGGCCGGCGAGGTAAGCAGCTCATGTCGGACAAGAATGGAGGTGGCGCGATTCGGGTGCTCGTAGCCTCTGCCTCCGCGGTTCGACGTGCCGGTTTGGAAACCATTATCAAGACGACTCCGCCCTTGAAGCTGGTGAGCAGCGCCCATGGCATATCGGCGCTCTCGACCCAGGCGCGTGAGTTTCAGCCGGACATCATTCTGGCCGACCTCGAGCGCCCTGACCCCAATTTCATTGCGCTGGTTTCGTCTATTTGGCAGGCTCATGCGGCGCCAAACTTCGTCATACTTATCGATGCACCCGATTCCGGCTGGACATCCCGTGCCCTGCGCGCCGGAGTCAAAGCAATCTTGCCGCGGGACGCTTTATCAGAGGAAATTTTCTCAGCCATCCAGGCCGTACACGCCGGCTTCGTAATACTGGATCCGGAAGTCACGCAGGAACTGGCTCGCCACGTCCATCTCGCGAGCGCCGATCGGGTCCCCGCCGCCCTCGACGAACTCACGACCCGCGAAATTGAAGTCCTGCGCATGATGGCCGACGGTCTGGGCAACAAGCAAATCGCTTCGCGGCTCGGCATTTCCGATCACACCATCAAATTTCACATCAGCTCGATTCTCGATAAGCTGGGCGCTTCCAGCCGAACCGAGGCGGTCACACTGGGCATCCGAATGGGTCTAATTTTGCTTTAGTATCCTGTCAGGTTAATAAGCGTCAGAAGTTTGGCTAGACGAGGTAGGGATTCTTCGACTCGACATGCCCGTTCCCAAGCGAGCGAGCATGCCTCGCTCAGAATGACAGGGGTGTAGGACAGTTGTGAGCTCAGGAACTGGGCGGACGGATGCGAGTCTGGGGAGTGGATTTGGCAGCGTACTGCCCAGCTTCGTAGAGACGCAGCTTTGCTGCGTCTCAGTAAATCGTGTATCCCGGTGCTGGCGTGCGCAGGTCCGGCTTTGACGCCGTGAGCAGGAGCGCCCCGATTTTTTTGAACGCTCGCAGGTCTTCCACGCTTCGAAAAGACTGGCCTCTGTAATCATCTGGAGTCGGCGAATCATCCAGAATGCGTCGCGCTTCCACATTGTAGAAAGCGTGCTTCTTGAGCAGCTCCACATACTCCGCTTCAGAACGGACGTGTACGGGGACTTTCAGCTTGTCAACCCACTGAAGTGAGTACGGATTGTCCTTATACAAATTGATGAGGATGAACATCTGTCCGCGCGGCGTCATCACACGAAACAGCTCGGCCAACGCGCGATCCTGGTCTGGATAGTAATAGAACGACTCGACCGACAACACTTTATCGAAAAAGTTTTCCTCCCATGGAATCTGCTGTGCCGATCCCCAAACATACAGAATATTGTCGAAGTCCTTGGACGCGGCGCGTGCCTGTCGAATCATCTCGTCGGAGACATCAATCCCCACGACTTGGCCAAAGCCATCCGGCCCATCAGCCACCAGCCTCGCCAGCAGCCGAGTAGCCCAGCCCGATCCGCAACCCGGATCCAGCACCCGTTCACCTCGCCGCAAATTCATCAGCCGGATTGTCTTTTCCGTGATGTCGAGATGGTGGTGCTCCATCTCTTCGCCACGGCCTTGTTCAGCCCAGCGGTTGAATTCGTTTTGTAGTCGCTCATCAGGAGTTCTTTCGGGCAAGCAGTGCTCCTTCGTGCTCCTTGGTGATCCTTCGCAATCCTTCGTGCTCCTTCGTGATCCTTAGTGGCAAATTTCCTTTCTTGCCCAAAGGCACCAATCTACACGAAGGAAAAAAGAGGAATCTAGCGCTTGAAAAATACGCGAGCTTAGCGCCAATGATCGGGACGGCAGCACTACGTCTATGCTACATTTGGCTTCCTCATGGCACCAAATCCGCAGCCAGCGCCAAACCCCCCGCCGGAACTCTTCTACTGCCCAACCTGCGGCGAGGAGATCACCGATCCGCTCACCTGCGGCGACTGCTCAGCCGTCATCTGTCGCCGCTGCGGCACTCCGCTGGAATCACCCGACGAGCTTGGAATGGGATAGGGAATGAGCGTTCCCACGGTTTCGCAGCCCGCAGCCACAGCGGAATCCAAGTCGCAGCCTACCCTCGTCCGTGGCCTTTCGCTGCTCGATTCCGTCCTGCTCCTGGTCGGTGGCATTATCGGCTCATCAATTTTCCTGACCGCCAAAGACATCGCCGCACCGCTGCCCCACCCCGTGTTGTTTCTCCTGGTCTGGGTGCTGGGTGGCGTGATTTCCCTCTTCGCTTGTTTTGCCTTGGCCGAGCTGGGATCCATGTTCCCCGACTCCGGCGGACAATACGTTTACCTGCGCGAAGCCTATGGGGATCTGGTCGCCTTTCTCTACGGCTGGATGCTCTTCAGCGTCGCCAATGGCGGCAGCATTGCGGCCCTCTCCGTGGCTTCTGCAGCTTACTTGGGCGAAATCGTTCCGGTGATTTCTCAACAGCGCGTCGTGCTCACCGCTGCCGGAATCACTCTGACTCGCGCATCCATTGTGGCATTGCTCGCGATCGGTCTCGTCACCTGGATCAACGTGGTCGGACTTCGCCGCGGCGCACTGCTCCAGAAT
>QIAR01000490.1:0-4019 GCA_003225595.1 Acidobacteriota bacterium
AGAAAGCGGACTCTTGCGGAGGTCTGTGAATTGCAGCTTAGTTGACTTGACGTACTCCGACCAAGCCGAACTCTGGTGCTTTCGCCGTTGAGAAGCAATACTCTGGCGGGGAAAGACGCCTTTCTTTCAGTTCTGCAAGCTAAAGCCTTCGCTACCGTCTGGGTTCGCATCCAGGCAAACAGCCGAGAGAGAACGAAATTGAACCAGGGAGGTTCACGGATTTGATCGTTTCAACCAGCCATCTTATTGCACCCCATGGTAATGAACTAGTAAACCTCATTGCGCCAGCGCAACGTGGCCTGGACCTTAGAGCGCACTCGCGCGAATGGCCCTCATGGGACCTGACCCCGCGCCAGCTCTGCGACCTGGAACTTATCATGAGTGGCGGTTTTTCACCGTTGCGGGGGTTTTTGACGCGTCCAGATTACGAGGGTGTCTGTCACAACATGCGGCTCGCCAACAAAACACTTTGGCCAATACCTGTCACCCTGGATGTCCCCGAAGAGTTCGCAAAAGCGCTGACGCCGGGAACGAGCAAGATCGCTCTGCGTGACGCGGAAGGTGTAATGCTTGCCGTCCTGCAGGTAGAGGATGTGTGGCAGCCTGACCGCAAGGCTGAAGCCAAGGCCGTGTTCAACACCACCAGCACTGTTCATCCCGGCGTGGACTACCTGCTCACGAAGTCAAATCCCTGGTACGTGGGGGGGCGCGTGGAAGGGGTGCAGATGCCCTCGCATTACGATTTTCGCACTCTGCGTCTGATACCGGCTGAACTGCGTGCTGAGTTCGCCCGGCTGGGTTGGCGTCGCGTGGTTGCATTCCAAACTCGCAATCCCATGCACCGCGCTCACCAAGAGCTAACGTTCCGCGCCGCCAAGCAGGTAGAAGCGAACCTCCTCATTCACCCGTCCGTCGGCATGACTAAGCCTGGCGACGTCGACTACTACATCCGCGTGCGCTGCTATCAGCTGTTACTTTCGAAGTATCCCCCGGGAACGGTGAAATTGGCGATGCTGCCGCTGGCGATGCGCATGGGTGGGCCCCGCGAAGCAATCTGGCACGGTATCATCCGCAAGAACCACGGCTGCACCCACTTGATCGTCGGACGCGATCACGCAGGTCCCGGGAATGACGCCGACGGAAAGCCGTTCTACGGCTCTTATGAAGCCCAGGAGCTTTTCAAAAAGCACGAGGCGGAGTTGGGCGTCAGCATGGTCCCGTTCAACATGATGGTGTATCTCGAGGATCAAGATAAGTACGTTCCCGATAACGAAGTGCCGAAGGGATCGCGCGTCCTGAGCATCTCGGGCACCGAACTACGCCAGCGTCTGAATGAAGGACGCGATATCCCCAGCTGGTTTACCTATCCCGAAGTGGTTCACGAGCTTCGCCGCAGCTATCCACCACGGCACAAGCAAGGCTTGACGATTTTCTTTACCGGACTTTCCGGCTCGGGAAAATCGACTATCGCTAACGTCCTGCGCACGAAATTCCTGGAAACAGGCGGCCGGCCGGTAACATTGCTCGACGGCGACCTTGTCCGCAAGCATCTCTCCTCTGAACTCGGTTTTTCCAAGGAGCATCGCGACATCAATATTCGCCGCATCGGCTATGTGGCCTCGGAGATCGCAAAAAACGGTGGCATTGCCATCTGCGCGCCCATCGCTCCATACGATTCCGTTCGCAAAGCCGTGCGTCAGATGGTTGAACCCTTCGGCGGCTTCGTGCTGGTGCACATTGCGACCCCATTGGAGGTGTGCGAGCAACGTGATCGTAAGGGTCTTTACGCAAAAGCGCGGGCCGGGATCGTCAAAGAATTCACCGGAATTTCTGACCCATACGAAATACCGACTGACGCAGAAGTAACGATCAATACTGCTGAATTGACGCCGGAAGAAGCTGCTCAGGAAATCATTCTGCATCTGGAGCAGCAGGGCTTCATCGGTGTCAACGGGCAGCCAGAATAATGAGCACGTGAAATTTGAGGGCGCGGTTTCGGCAGAATGGCTCCGATAGCGTTAAAGATCCTGATCGGATTTGTGGTCGGCACACTGATTGGCCTGACCGGGTTGGGTGGCGGTGTTCTCTTGCTACCGCTGCTTATCTTCGTTCTCAAGGTCCCCGCCATCATGGCTGTGGGTTCCGACGCGCTCTTTAACTTCGTTACCAAAATTGGCGCGGGATGGCTTCACCTCAGAAAAGGGACTGTACGCCGCAAAGTTGTTCTAGCCATGGCAGTGGGCAGCATCCCAGGTTCAATTGGAGGTGTCGGTTTTCTTATTCATCTGCGGACCCTCTATGGCGCGGGAGTCAACGACTTCATCAAGTCCGCAGTCGGGTTATTGCTGGTTTGCATTCCGGCATTGCTCCTTTTCCAGCAAAGTATCGAAGACAGAGTAGCCAACCGCCCACCTACCGCGAAGTCCTTCCTCGGTATGGCGATTATTGGCCTGGTGGCGGGTTTTCTGGTGGGCATGACCTCCGTGGGTTCGGGCAGCATGATTATGATGCTCCTGCTGCTTTTCTACAGTTACCCGCCGAAAGTCATGGTCGGCACCGATATCGTTCATGCGATCGTGTTAACCGGAGTCACCAGCCTCCTTCATTTTCGTCTGGGGAACGTCGACCCCAGACTGGTAGGAGCGTTGCTGATCGGCTCGATTCCCGGAGGGTTACTGGGCTCTCACCTCAGCACACGAGTCCCGGTGCTGTGGCTTCGTCGCATTCTTTGCACCATACTGCTGGCCACCGGCGCCAGAATGCTGTGGGCATGATCTGTGGAGGGTAAAACGATCTCAGGGGCTAAAAGTCCACTTTATCTCGCGCCTTCACGCGGGGTAAAAGGCCCGCTCTTCCACGTCAATGAAGGATTTGAGTTCATGGTGAGGGAGAATTTGTTGAGTCTTCACGCTCGCTAAGGACATCATGAATCATTCGCTACACTCGGAAACCCTGCAACGCATTCAGACTGCTTTAGAAGCTGCCCGCAATGTCCTCAGCCGTTTCACTGCTGGAGCGATCGAGGCCGAATACAAAATCGGCCACGACCCGATAACCGCGGCCGACCGCCAGGTTGATGGGCTTCTGCGTGAGAACCTGCTACGGAACGGGGAGGGCTGGCTCTCCGAAGAAAGTGTGGATGATGCCTCGCGTCTGACCAGGAGCAGAGTGTGGGTGGTCGATCCGCTGGATGGAACGCGCGAATTTGTTGCAGGCATTCCTGAGTTTTGTGTTTCGATCGCCATGGTGGAAGACGGCCATCCTGTCGCTGGAGGAATCTGCAACCCTGCAACGAACGAAATTTTTCTCGGATCTCTTGAAACCGGCGTCGCTTACAACGGGGAATCGGCCCGTGCTAGTCAGAAGACCACGCTCGACGGCGCTCTCGTACTCGCCAGCCGAAGCGAGGTAAAGCGGGGAGAGTGGAAGCAGTTCGTGAACGCTCCATTCAAAATTCGGCCGATGGGATCCGTCGCTTACAAGCTGGCGCTAGTCTCCGCAGGTCTAGCCGATGCAACCTTCACATTGACTCCAAAGAATGAATGGGATGTCGCGGCGGGTGCGGCATTGGTCCAGAGCGCCGGCGGATTCGTTCGCACGCTGAACGGTTTCCCGGTGCGCTGCAACAATAAATCTCCACTGTTGACCGGTCTGCTGGCATGCGGGCCACTTCTGCGCGATGAACTGGTCACATTGGTAAACAGCCCGCCCGCGAGTGCACGCCGCTCCTAAGCGACTGCATAAATTCCAACTCAGCTCATGGCTAGTCGGCCGCGGTCTCAAGTATTTCAATAATGCTGCACTCCAAATCGTCAGACCCAGGCTTCGCCTTTCGATCACGTCCTAGTCCTCTGCCGGAATATATTTCTGTCTTGCCTTCCGCCGTAAAGCGAGCAGATCGCCCAGGCCGCTCAGCCAACTCTCGAATTCAACAGGAGTTCGACTAGAAACATCCACCATTCGGGGCAGCAGCAGCTTGTTGCTCCGCGAACTCGCAAGACCCATGTCGCACGTTGTGG
>QIAR01000490.1:4144-4484 GCA_003225595.1 Acidobacteriota bacterium
CGGTGGCGATGAGTGTGAAGCTCGAAGTTCACACCTTCTGCGGCCAAATGTGCTATTTCTTGCGAATTCATGATCTGCAAAATACGTTTCGCAACCAGTTCGTCGTAATCAATATCCAGCAGCTTCGCCAACCTAGCCGCAATTTCATTTGTCTGCTTTCCGTTTAGCTTGTCTCTCCGGGCATTCTGAACCAATTGCCGCTCGACCAGAAAACGGCTTGCGGCGGTCCTAAGATCCAGGGGCGGAATCAGTCCAAGTTCCTGCCCGGTGTCCAGCACCCTTCCGCGCCGCTTCCATAGCATGTAAGAACAAATCAGATTAAAAACTGGCTTTGGATAAT
>QIAR01000491.1 GCA_003225595.1 Acidobacteriota bacterium
CTCACGGAGGAATGACATCATGGTTTCGCCTTCAGGCACCGGATACTTTGGAAATTCGTATCCCAAATCTTCAAGCGTGAACTCCAGCCGGGAAGAAAGCTCGGCAGTGTTGGCGATGGCTTCTGGTAAATCGGCGAAAAGCTGCTCCATCTCGTGCGGAGATTTCAAGTGGCGCTCGGAATTGCGCGCCAGGAGACGGCCGGCAGTTGCCAAGGTGCGGTGATGGCGGAGGGCAGTAAAGACGTCGCACAGTTCGCGTTCTTTCGCGGTGGCATAGCAGACCCCGTTAGTAGCGATCAAGGGCAGTTTCAGGATGCGCGCGATTTCGATTGCGGCACCGTTGCGCGCTTCTTCATCGCGATGCAGATGGCGTTGAAGTTCGACGTAGACATTGTTGTGTTCGAAAACCTGTGTAAGACGCCCAACTTGGCGAACAGCTTCATCGAATCCACCCTCAGCGAGGGCTGCGGCGAGCGGGCCGTCATTACCGCCGGTGAGACAGATGAGACCGGCGGCGTGCTCTTCCAGTTCCTGTTCGCGAACTGCGCCTTCCTCCTTCTTAGCGCGAAGCTTCATTTTGGTAATGAGGCGGCAGAGGTTCTGATAGCCGGTGCCGGAGGAGACGAGAAGGGGAAGACGAGAGCGATTGCAGATTGCAGATTTCAGATTGGAGATTGATCTAGATTGTTGGGCATTCAAACCTGCAATCTGAGATCTAAAATCTGAAATATTTCTCCTAATATTTCTTTCGGAAAACTCACAAGTGACCTCTGCGCCGATGTGTGCCTTGGTTCCTGCTTTCTTCGCTGCCATGTGGAAACGCGGCGCGCCATAGACGCCATCGCGGTCGAGCAACGCCATGCCTGGCATGTTCAGGCCGGCGCATACCGCTACTAAGTCTTCGGGCAGAGAAGCGCCTTCGAGGAAGCTGAAAGCGGAGCGAGAATGGAGCTCGACATACATTGATTCATTGAGTGATTTAGTCATTGATTCATTGAAAAAAGAAAGCGCAACACAATCGCTTTCAATGGATCAATGATTCAATGCTCAGTCGTAGGTTCCCTCGATAAACCAGCAGCCGCTGAGCAGGTCGTGAACTAATCGATACAGTGCGATACCGGGTTCAGACTGCAGAGCTATATCCCATTCGTCGCGCGCCCATCCTTCCTGTTCCCACCAATCACCGGAGGAGCGCCATGGGCCCGCCAGCCAGATGATTTTTCCTTGAACTTTTTCGCGCTTGGAACAAACAATGTGCTTGGGTTTACCATCGCGCAGGGTCACTGTGGTGTGCAGCGGTGGACGAAAAATACGCAAGGCAGTAACCGCGCCGCTGCTGTTCCCGGTCTCCTGAGAAGGAGAGCCGGGTTGCAAGTTGCCAGATCTTTGATCCGGGTCAAGGCATTGCTTCCCCGGCTGCGAAAAAAGCCTGAAAAGCAGATCCCTCGCGGGCTGAAGTCCGCTCGGAACGACAAATGTAAAGGGCTTATCGGCACGACTGAAGTCGTGCCCTTCCCAATCATGCTTCAACCCGCTTGGCGCGAAGTGCTGCATGCGGAAAGCTTCGGGTCGATGTGTATCCAGCAACTCAAGTGACCCGACCCTGTCTTCGCCGACGATGCCCGAAATCCGGGCCAGTGTGAGCTCAAGTTTTTCTGGCTCTGGGGAAGCGGGTAGAAAAAGTCCATTCTGCGAATTTCGTGGACGGGCAGGCTCAGCCGAGAGATGAATTTTCAGGATGGGCGCGCCCGGAGGATGCGCTTTCAAATCGAGTTGCAGCAATTTAAGGAAGACCTTTGCATCCAGCATGGGAACGGGAAGTCGGAGAGTACGCTGAAATAAACCACGAGCCGTGTGGGGACGGGTGCCCTCGCCCGTCCAGGCCGAGCGCCCGCTAGGCAATTCCGGGTTGAGCGCCGCTGAGAGCGTCCTAATTTCTCCATCCTCACTTTGCCATCCATTCTCCAGCTCCAACTTCAGGCGCAGTTCCTGCGCGGCCAGGGCTCGGGCGGCCAAGCGAGCACAGAGCTGGTTGAGCATCCGTTGCAGCAAAAAAGCAAGCGGCTCGAGCAACACCAGCGGATATTCCAGTTCGACAGCTTCTTGGAAAACCAGCGGCGGATCGAAAGGAACCAGCGTCCGAGAAGTGGCGCCACGCGCCAGTTGCTGCAGGCAAACACCTTCTTGTCCCAGACGCTCACTGATGGCAATTTCGGGCAGAGCTGCCAGCGTCCGCAGATTGCGTACACCCCATCGCTCTAATGTTTCCAGAAACTGTTCCGCGTTCTGCTTCCGATCAACGCTGGGGAGGCCTGTAAACAAAACGTTCAGAGGCAAATTCCCCAGCCGATCTGCCTCTTCCCCCGCAGGAATCACAGTTACGCCGGAAAATCCGCGTGCCGCAACCATAGCAGTGTCGGCATTAGAAGCCACGGCAACATTGGCTTCGAGTCCGAGATCAGATGCAAGGCGCGCCATCTCGCACGCAATCTTTGGTAACGGACCGAACAGGGACTCCAGCCCAGCGAGGTCGAGAAGCAGAGTGTCACAACCCGTGTCTTCCACACGCGGCGAGAACGATTGAGCACAATCCAGCAAGGTGGCATGCGCGGCCGCCTCTTGCAATAGAGAACGGGAACGTAGCACCAGATCGGTACAAGCTTCCACCTGAAGTTTGGTCATCCCGGGCTCGATGCCCGCGCGGCACGCCTTTTCGTTTAGCGCGAAAACTTTTTGCAACGGAGGCTTGCCTTCGAGTACAGCCATCGCCTGCAAGCGCAACTCGGGCTCAGTGCGCACTATCGCTTCCGCAGGGAAGTCGGGGACGAAGATGCAGGCGAAAGGCATTGCAGCCGCTAGTCGTTGGTTATTAGTCGTTGGTCTGTCATAGCCATCACTATCAGCTATCAACTTGTAGCACCGGCGTCTCGCCGGCTGTCTGGAGAGCATCTTGCCCTCCTGTGTGCGAGTCAGACAGCGGCCGACACCGCAGCGATACGGGATCATCCGGCCCAGAACATTTTTGTTTTGAACGCAGCACGGTCCGATTTCACCGGCTTGCGCTCCAAACGCGACCCCAAAACTTCCGCTCGGATACTAAGTCCCTGCAGCAGCTGTGCGTGATTGGGAACCTCACAGGCAGAAGTCCCAGGGTTTGCGAACACTTCTTCGGCACGGCTAACTCTCACGATGCTATCCAGTGCATTTCCGAAATGAGCATTCACTGAACGCTGATAGCTGAGAGCTGACAGCTTTTCCCCTTCCAGTCGCAACAGCAGAGAAGCGCAGGTGTGAACGCAAGATTGCTGGCTAATCACGAGCAGCACCGTGGGCGTGTGTTCGACAGCACGGCGAAAGCGGAACCATGAAGTCAGAGGAATGCGGCGCGCCGTCTTGATCGGGACATCGCCGAGATCGATGGCTATCAGCCCGAAGCCGCCACTTTGCAGCAACAGGTCGGTGACACGCAAGGCCTGCTCGACGGCACCTTCTGCTTTGTTGTTTCTTCTTTCCTCAGGGACTAGGGCGCGAGTCTTCAGAGATGCTTTATCAGCACGATTAAAGCCCTGCCCTCTCCAGCTAGAATCGCAGCACCTCACCCACAGCAATCTTTTTAAGTCAACGTCCGCAGCGGCCGCCGAATGTGGATCAAAAGTGTCGTTGGTGTCCACTAAGGCGCAAACTTCCTGGCGCTGCGTAGCGGCTGCAATTGCTGCCAGCAGCAGGCTGGTGCGCCCTGAGCAAGCTGGCCCGCAGACCTCGGTTAGACAGCCACGTGGCAGCCCACCAATAAGGTTGTCAATTTCGAGAATCCCGCTGGAAATGGTCTCAGGCGCAGCCCGGCTTTCCAGGCGTGACGCAGGGGTCACACCAGCGAGTTTGGGTACCTCGGAGAGACGCTTGAAGAGTGCCTCAGGTCCTACCTGCGGGACAAAAGCAAAAGAAGAACCCAGCGGCCCATGAGCGCAAACAAGAGAAGAAGAAGACA
>QIAR01000496.1 GCA_003225595.1 Acidobacteriota bacterium
GCAACTGCGGATGAAATTCTCCAATGCATCTAATGTGGAGATCATCGAAGGCGACATCCTTGCCATCGACTTTCACTCACTGTTCGGTCCAAAGCCCGGAGCGTCGCGCCCAGGGCTGGTACACAAGCCAGAACCGGCCCACGTAGTCGGCAATATTCCTTACTACATCACCTCCGACATCCTGCTCCGGATTTTCGAGTTCCGGCAATATTTTTCAACGATTGTCATCATGGTGCAGCGCGAAGTCGCCGACCGGATTACCGCTAGGCCTGGTGGCAGCAACTACGGACTGCTTTCCGCGACGGCGCAGCTTTACGCCAACGTGGAAAAGCTGTTTACACTTCAGCCGGGCGCGTTTTCGCCGCCACCCAAAGTGCAATCTACGGTGATCAGGCTAACCATCGCAGCGAAGTTGGCGAATCTGGACGTGGCGGAAGATGGCTTCGTAGAATTCCTCAAGCTATCATTTGGCCAGAAGCGGAAGACACTGTGGAACAATCTGAAGTCGAGATATGAACCAGACGTTCTACGCGCTGCACTGCAAAAAACTGGAGTCAAGCCTACCGTCCGCGCCGAAGCTCTGTCGCTGGAAAAGACTGCGGCTCTGTTCCGTGCGCTGACAACGGTGAACCCGGGAAGCTGATCTCTTCCCAAAGGAGTTGTCATGGGGGCGACAGTGCGCCATCCGGCCGTCGCCGGACGCTTTTATCCGCAGAACCCCGGCGTCTTGTTGGCTGAAGTTCACTCATACATTTCCCCTGTTGCAGAACCCGTGGCAGCACTAGGGTGCGTGGTGCCGCATGCAGGCTACATGTACTCGGGACACGTAGCCGGTGCAGTGTACGCGCGCTTGCAGATTCCGCGGCGTTGCATCCTGATGTGTCCCAACCACACGGGAATGGGAAAGCCGCTTTCAATCATGAGTGAAGGAGCATGGGAGACTCCGATGGGCAGCGTGCCAGTTGATTCCGAACTGGCCACAACACTCAAGGAGCGATTTTCGTTCCTAAGCGAAGATGCGGCCGCGCACCGTTTCGAGCATGCTGCGGAAGTCCAACTACCCTTCCTTCAGGCGTGCCAACCTCAAGTCGTGTTTGTGCCCATCGCGGTGGGTACCAGCCAATTTGAGGCGCTCGACGGTCTGGGCCATGCGATCGCAGAAGTTGTTGCGTCACGCGAGGAACGCGTGCTCATTATTGCCTCCAGCGACATGAATCATTACGAACCCGATGCAATTACGCGAGTAAAAGATCAGAAAGCGATTGATCGCATGCTGGCGCTTGATGCGCGCGGATTGTACGATGTGGTAATGGATGAAGACATCAGCATGTGCGGATTTGGTCCAACCGTGGCCATGCTGACGGCTGCGAAACAACTCGGCGCCACTGCGGCTGAGTTGATCAAGTACGCGACCTCGGGCGATGTGTCCGGAGACCGCAACATGGTAGTGGGGTATGCGGGAGTTGCGGTGCGGTAATGAGGAAATGATTGGCAGAGACGTTCCTCGCAACACCTCACCGGTCATCACGACGATCCGGGCCTGAGCATTTGATCGAAAAATCCGAGCCTATCCCTGCAGATGGACCTCGCTCGCCTTCTGCGAGAGCGAAGAGATCTCTACCTGAAATGCTGTCTCCGCGTGAGTTAAGAAAAAACAAAAAGGGCGATCCGAACGCCGCCCTTAGATTCGTTCCGTTCCTTTAGTGTCTCGAAGGAGGGGAAGAGTGGGAAACCGACGGTGCCGAGCTGCGTGGCGCCGGGGTTGACACCCGCGGTGCTGGCGCTGACGTATGCGCTGGGGCAGACGTATGGGAAGACGGGGAGGTCGTCCGCGTGCTCATACCACCAGAATAACCTTGAGTTCTCATGCTGTAGCCGCTCGGTGGCGTTGGCGCGATTCGGGCAGGTGGCCTCGTATGAACCGTTGTGGATCCTTGGCTTTCGACTGCCTGCGAAACTTTGTCCAGGTTACGGACACCGCCACGCGGAACTCCTAGCCCTGCTGAACCCCGGTCGATCATGACCGTACGACGCGGTGGCACGCCCGGGGAACCGGAGGGTGCCCTCCCCACAACCACCGTCTGCTGTCCTCCCCTGCTTGGGGGGCGCGGCGGAGTAAAGCGCTGCGGCGGATTCACGACACGCGGGACCGTGTACCAGTTATTCCAGCCACCCGGCTGCCACAACCAGCCATAACTCGGCACGAAAATCCAGCTACCGTATCGATACGGCATCCAGCCCCACGGGTAGGAAGATACCCACGTGTAACCAAAGCCGGGATACCAGACCCAGGCACCGTTCATGAATGGGTCCCATCCCACTCCGGTGAAATAGGGCTGCCAGCACTGGCCATAACCCGGGACGTTGTAATATGTGCCGTAGTAGTTAAGGTCGCTCACACCGTAGCTATAAGGCATGGAAGCGTCGTATGAGTGGGCGTTGAGATAACGATCGTGATACTGCTCCTGCTGCTTGTCCCAATTGTCGTACGGGTCTTGTTCGAAGTTTTTCGCGACCGTATAGCGATCCTTATCAGCAAGGTCGAATGTAGCCGTCTGTTTCTTACCTACTTCGACGCTACCTGAGGGACCCTCAATCTCTACATCGCCTTTGAGCACTGCAAGTGTTGCGTCCGTGTCTTCCAGGTCCACTCGGAAACGCGCCGCATGCGTGAGCCTCGCACTCTCGCGGGCAAAGTTGATGGTGAACTCGTTACTTTTCTGGCCAGTGAAGTTGATGTAGGCAGTCCCCTCTTCGATCTTCACCGTACTCAACTTACTTCCGGAGTCGCGCAACGACAGCAGGGTGAATTCAACCTTGGTGTTCGGTGTGATGCGCACAACGCTGCCATCCTCGAACTCAATCTCGGCGCGGCCATCGTCCCTGGCCCAAAGCTTGGCGCCTTCCGTGATGGGCATATTCAGGAAGGCTTTTTCGTAGCCTTGACCGATGTTGCGGTCGATCTGCACCGTGCCTTCGACATCGCTGAGGCGCACGATACGAGCCTGCGAATCGGCCAGAGCTGGTACGGCGAGCAGCGCGCACGCCAAAGCAGCCAGCAACGCCAATCTGACGCTTAGCTTAAGAACAGACATCGAATTTCTCCTGGGACTACCCTTATTAGATTAGAGCACAAATCGGCTCGGTTAGTTGCATCGTCTTTCCAGAGCCGAAATACGTAGCTACGACCTGGATTCACCCTCTGGCTCAGTAGCTTGCGAACCAAAGCTCGCGAACACGATTAAGATGCCCGGGGTCTTTCAACCCCGACCGCGACGACACCAATTCAGGCTTTGCCCGGCCGGGTGGCTCGAAAGCGGAAGCTCTTCGCAGCTAGGTCGATGGATACTTGGCTGAATCCCACGTTCTCCAGCCGACGTCCGAATGTCGCCGGGTCAACCAATACCATCGTGTCTCGAACGTGCAGCATTCCAAATGTCCAACGCCAGACGCTGTCGGTTCCAACGAAAACCCCACCCGGTTCTAGAACACGGTACACCTCAGCGAGCAATCGATCCTGCAACGCTGCTGACGGAACGTGATGTAGCATCGTAAAACAGACTGCTCCCGAATACGACGCATCCGCGAACCCCATAGAAGTGGCGTCCCCTTGCACTACCCGAACGTTGCTGCCGCGTGTCCGGTCGGCCAATGATTTGGCCAGGCGGGTGTCGATCTCCACACAAGTGAGCCTGGGGATGCGTTTGCGCACCAACTCTGTAGTGACCCCAGGTCCAGGTCCAGAGTGCCCACGGCAGAAGGTTCTGTTCGACATTCCTCTTCCAGTAGCTAGACCGGCACAACCATCGGTGCAGGAGATTCATATCATGCTTCACCTAAGCGGCTGGGTGTCGTTTTTCGGACGCAGCAAGTTGCGTCTACAAATGAATTGCTAGCGCTTGGGCGAGGACTGTGCTTGCTCAGCCAGGCGCTGAGCACGGGCACGCACGACGTTGATGACGGAAGGATCAGCCGCAATCCGGCGCAAAATGGGCTCGACCGCCTGTATTTCCTCCAAACTATTTCCTTTCGCCATGTCTTCCATCCGTTTGAGTTCCTCATCCAAAGCCAGCTTCTGATAGCGGTGATCATAATCAAGCCGGCGGCCGAACTCCAGAGTGGTGGACATATTCTGAAACAGATTCGTCAGTTCCTGCACGGCCGGAATCGGAGAGTAATTGTATGTGGCATGAGTGTCTTTTTTGCTGTCTTTGTATGCCAGGCTTTTTCTACCAGTGGACGCCAGATTGTGCTTACCGGAATCGAGCGGCCCCTGGAAGTACTTGGCGCGAGCGGCTAGATCAAAAATCTTCGCTCGCGTGCGGGCACTCGCGGTGAAGTCGAGATGCAAGGCGTCCTCATCCTGGGAATCGAGGCTAAGCTTCGCCGTGGACTCGTACATGGCGTGCCCGTTGGCATCGATTTTGAAAGTAAAATGGTCTGGCTGCGACCCAGGAAAATCGAGACTGAAGCTGACCGTCGGGAGCGAGCTATCAGTTGTGCGGGGATCGTTTGCCTGCGCTCGCAAGCCGAGATGGGGAGAGGCAAGAGCCAACATCAGAAACGCCAGGTTGAGAAGGATCCACACGGCTGGGCTCCCAAAATCATTCTTGCGAGTGGGAGCGTTTTCGTCAAGCTGGCGGGATCTCATAGAATGGCACGCTGTCGTTCGAGCGTGGCCGAAGTGTGCAGATGGCAGATCGCGATCGCCAAGGCGTCGGCAGCATCGGCCGGTTCGGGGATTTCCTCCAGGTTCAAGAGCTGCCTGACCATGTGCTGCACCTGGTGTTTTTCCGCCTTGCCATAGCCGACAACTGCCGACTTGATGCTGAGAGGTGAGTATTCGGCGACCTCTAATCCGGCGGAGGCTGCAGCCAGCATGGCCACGCCGCGGACCTGCCCGAGCTTGAGCGCCGATTTTACATTCACCGCATAAAAAATATCTTCGATGGCGACGTAGTCGGGATGGTGCTCCTGAATAATCTCATTGAGCCGGTCAAAAATTCTGGATAAACGGAGGGGAAGCGGCTCGCTAGGAGAGAGTTTGATGGCTCCACAGAGCAGACAGAGAAGTTCGCCGCTGGCAGACAGTTCAACGACGCCGTAGCCAGTGTACTCGGTGCCGCAGTCAATGCCCAAGACGCGCATTGGGAGAAGTGTACAGCAGCTTGCAGCATTCACTGTTGGCATTCAGCGCACAGCATTCAGTACTCAGCGATCAAGAGAGCAAGTCAGTAATATTCGCAGAACTACGGTTTCCACATTGTCCTTGGGCGCATCTACAAATCGCGCCACTCATGTTTGCTGAATGCTCTAGCAACACCTCGGCCGCCGTGCTTCGGGAACGTCGCACTCCTGCAGAAACCCAGCATACGCCTCGGGCGAGGACGCAATTTGTTTTCGATTGAGGAAGCGGGCGTATGCGGATTCATCAAAAATCTCTCGCAGCACTGCCATCAACAGGGCAAGGCCCGCCTTCAAGCCTGGCCCGGGTGAGCGTAGCGAACGGAAAGAGACCGCAAGCCGATGCAGTGATTCGAGCGCGAACCCCGCTACCGAGCGTTGCTCGGCCGGACGGTCGGGGGCCGTCGTCCCCACATGTTCTGTGCCGCGATACAACTTCATCCTTGCTCCTCCGTGGCGAAGCGAGTCGTAACGAATGGCGCTTCCTGCACCCGTGCTTGCTTGCGGCCGGTTAGCACGCGCATCCATTCCAGCGTGGATTCCAGCAAAATCAGCGCGACCATCATGATCAGTACGCCCGTGACCAGCGCGTCAAGACGGTCATTAAAGATCAGGCGGGCATTCGCGTTCGTAGCTGCTCCGGTCGCGAGTAGTTGCGTGTGTGCCAGAAATCCAATCCGGGGATTGGGATCGAAAACTTTATGATAGGAAGCCGTGAAGGTCACCGAAACCAGCCACACCAGCGGCACGAGCGTGACTGGTGCATAACGCGCCTTGCCCATTTTTATGACGATCGTCGTGGCGACACAGAGCGCAACCGTAGCCAGCAACTGATTGGAGATTCCGAACAGCGGCCAGAGCGAGTTGATTCCTCCCAGCGGATCCTTGACCCCCTGCCACAGAAAATATCCCCAGGCCGCAACAATCAGGGCACTGGTGGAGAGGATCGAGGGATACCAACTGGTGCGGCCGAGCGGCTCCCAGACGTGACCGAGGGCGTCCTGCACCATGAAGCGGCCGACGCGGGTGCCAGCGTCAAGAACGGTGAGAATGAACAGCGCCTCGAACATGATGGCGAAGTGATACCAGAGCGCCATCACGGCCTGGCCGCCAAGACTGTGAGAAAAGATGTGCGCCATGCCAACCGCAAAGGCAGGAGCACCGCCGGTACGGTTGTAGAGGGTTTGCTCGCCGACAGCTTGGGCCAGAGAATGCATCTCAGCCGCGGTGACAGGAAATCCCCAATTGCTGATGGTAGCGGCGGCGGTCTCGGGTGCCTGGCCCACAATTCCGGCAGGACTGTTGATCGCGAAGTAGGTGCCGGGCTGGAGAACGCAAGCGGCAATGGTTGCCATGATCGCGACCATGGATTCAGCCATCATGGCCCCGTAGCCGACTATGCGAGTCTCGGTTTCGCGCGAAACCAGTTTCGGAGTAGTACCACTCGAGATCAGCGCGTGGAAGCCGCTGATCGCCCCGCAGGCAATCGTAATAAATGCGAACGGAAAGATTTTGCCCGCGAAAACCGGTCCGGAACCGTCAACGAAGCGGGTCAGCGCGGGCATGTGCAGCGTGGGGCGCATGGCAACGATACCAAGCGCGAGTAGAGCGATGGTCCCTAATTTCACAAAAGTGCTCAGATAGTCGCGCGGCGCAAGCAGCAGCCAAACTGGCACGGCGGACGCGGCAAATCCATAAACAATAATCAGGATTGCCAGCGTGGGCGCTGTCAGGGTGAAATAATGCGCCACCGCGGGGCTTTGCGAGGCCCACTGCCCTCCCCAGATGGCGAGCATCACGAGCACGAACCCGAGTATTGACGTCTCCAGCACTTTGCCGGGACGCAAGCGGCGCAGGTAGAGTCCCATCAACAAGGCAATGGGAATGGTCATGGCGATGGTGAAAGTTCCCCAAGGACTGGCCTTCAAAGCATTGACCACGATCAGCGCGGCGACGGCAAGCAAGATGATGATGATGCTGATGATCGCGACATAAGCGACGAATCCGCCGACGCGGCCAATCTCCTCTTTCGCCATTTTCGTGAGCGACTTGCCATCGCGGCGGACGGAAAACAATAGAATCACGAAATCCTGCACGCAGCCACCGAAGACAGCGCCAGCCAGAACCCACAGAGTCCCCGGTAAATAGCCGAACTGTGCCGCGAGCACGGGCCCGACCAGCGGCCCGGGGCCGGCGATGGCAGCAAAGTGATGCCCAAAGACCACCCATTTGTTGGTGGGGACGAAGTCGCGTCCATTCTCCAGACGCTCGGCAGGGGTGGCGCGCAGGGTGTCGAGCGCAAGTACTTTTGCGGCGATGAACCGGCTGTAGAAACGATAACCGAGAGCGTACGTGCATACGGCCGCGATTACCAGCCACATCGCATTGATCTGCTCACCGCGGTGCAAGGCAATGGTAGCCACCGCCAGAGCGCCGAAGAGGGCGACAGCAAGCCAGATCAGGAGGCGAAGGAGTTTTGGCACGGATCAACTCGAGGTTCTGTCAGTCACCGTCGCGATCGCTGAAATATATACATGTGTCGATGTCACGATTCAAGCGCCCCAGCGATAATGCCTCCGATGAAATCTGTCAACTTCCTTAATTAGGTCGGCAATCCCGGCCAGGCTGTAAAAATCAGGCAAAGTGCCGGGAAATGAGCCCCCACGGTGTGACTTGCCGTCGAAAGCTCATTTGGAAATGATAATCTTAATCTTCCGGTCAAGGTCAAGATGGGCAGCAGTGTAGCCATATGGGGAGGATTCCACTCACCCAGGCCGAAACCATAGCCTCATTTCTACTTAGCGAGGAGCAGGAGATGAAAGTTGGGATCCTAACCGGTGGAGGCGATTGTCCCGGACTCAATGCGGTTATTCGTGCCATTGTTCGCAAAGGAGTCTTTCATTACGAAGATGAATTTGTCGGCTTCCTCGAAGGCTGGCGTGGGTTACTGGAAGACAAAGCCATGCCCCTTGATCTTTCCAGCGTAGGTGGAATCCTGCCGCGGGGCGGCACCATCCTGCGCACTTCTCGCACCA
>QIAR01000497.1 GCA_003225595.1 Acidobacteriota bacterium
TACACCTTCGGTTTTGATACCGCCGTCAACGTAGCCACCGGTGCAATTGACCGCGTGCACACTACCGCCGAGGCCCACAACCGGGTGATGGTCGTAGAAGTGATGGGGCGTGACTCCGGCTGGATCGCTATGTACAGCGGCATTGCCGGAGGTGCAGATGTCATCCTGATCCCGGAAGTCCCCTTCGACATCGATAAGGTCGCCGAGACTATTCGGCTGCGGC
>QIAR01000498.1 GCA_003225595.1 Acidobacteriota bacterium
ACCTTCTCCCCCGACCTTGGCGGGCTGATGATAACCGCGAGCAACGCAAAGTCGCTCTACCGCGGCCTTACGATCGGGATGAGAAAGCGCTTCAGCCAGCACTTCCAATTGGAATGGAACTACGTGCTGTCGGAAGATCTGGACAGCGACTCCAACGAGCGTGACCCTTTCACCGATCGCAGGCTCGACCCCTCGAACCCTGCGCGAAATTACAGTTTCTCCGACCGCGATGAGCGCCACAAATTCAACCTATTCAGCTATGCCGAGCTTCCGGGCGGATTCAACCTGGACCTGCGCCTGCAGGCGCATACGCCACAGCCCATCACGCCCACGGGTTGCGCAGCCGATCCGACTTGCAAACGCAACTCGACCTGGAAGGACAACGAGTACATTTCTTTCGATTGGCGCGTCATGCGGCCGTTCAAGTTTGGTGACCGCTATGCGCTGATCCCCATGATCGAGATGTTCAACACGTTCAACAACAAGAACAACGTGAACCCGCTGACTACTCCGGCATTGTTTGATTTCTCCGGGTTCCTGCGCGAGGGCGTCGGCGACCCTCGAGAAGTACAACTGGCCGTGAAGTTCACATTCTGAAGAACAGAAGGTTGAGGAATTTTGGCGCTGGGCCGCTACCAGTTCAGCGCCGCCATTTTTTTTTAATTAAAAAGCTCGAGTGAACCCTTGCTTCAAGTTGCATGGCCCTAGTTATTCGCTCGTCGAAGATTCACGCAGCCGGTTGCTACACGACGACACCGGTCAGCAAGGGAACACACGTCGTGGAATACACCGGACCGCGCCTTACCGTCGAGGAAGCAGACACGCGCTCCAGTGATCGTCCCGAAACCTACCTCTTCGGGCTTTCCGACGGCCAGCACGTAATCGATGGGGACGGCATTGCCGTTTTCATCAACCACTGTTGCGACCCAAACTGCGAGGCAGACGAAATCGACGGCCGGGTATGGATTATTGCCTTACGAGACATCGCTGCCGGCGAGGAACTTTCCTACGATTACAACTTGTACGACGGGGACGACGATGCACCCTGCTGCTGCGGCGCCGAGAATTGTCGCGGCAGCCTCTATTCGGAGGAAGAACTTGCCAAACGCGCCGCGCGCGAGCTGCTTCCGCCCAGATTACCCGCACCTAACAGGCCTGCATCCAAGCCACGAAAGAGGAGCAACAGCTAGGGTTGTGCCTATGTGGCAACTTCACACCACAAAGTACTTCGCCGCGGGATGATGCACCACGACAGCTGACGTCGACTGCTCGGGCTCTAGCAAGAACCCGCTAGTCAGACGTACTCCGACATTTTCTTCGGGATGGAGTAGGGCAAAGAGCTTCGTCTGGTCTTCCAGGTTCGGGCACGCCGGATATCCGAATGAATATCGTGACCCGCGATATTTCTGGTGGAACAGATCGCGGATATGTGATGAATCCTCGTTCGCAATGCCCAACTCCTCGCGCATGTTCTTATGGTGCAGCTCAGCGAGAGCCTCAGCCGTTTCCACACTCAAACCGTGGAGGTAGAGATACTTTGTATACTCGCCGCCTTCGAACAGCCGCTGCGTCTCCTTCGAAGCTTGTGCCCCGATCGTCACCAGCGATACCCCGATCACGTCCATTTTGCCCGAGCATTTGGGCGCGAAGAAATCCGATATACACAGCTTCCGCCCTTCCTTCTGCCTTGGGAAAGTAACCCGCAGCAGCTCCTTACAGCCTCTGTGGGGACGGGTCTCTGACCCGTCCTTGCCGCGCGAAGCTCGGTTCTCAGACTCCTCTGCTTGCGTGGGAACGACAGCCCCTTGCTCTCCACGGTCCACGTTGGGACGGGCGCCCTTGCCCGTCCGGGCCGAGCTGCAGCTCGATTCCGGCTCATATACGATCACATCATTTCCGTCGGCCTGCGCCGGAAAATATCCGTACACAACCTTGGGCTCGAACCATCCACTGGCAATGACCTCTTCCTCGAGCTGCTTCTTAATCGGACGGAACTTCTCCTCCACCAGCCGCAGATAATCCTGCTGCGAGGCTGTCTTCAACTGCCATTGGTTCTTGAATAGCGCCGTCTCATTGATGTACTGAAAGACCTCGCGCAAATCGAAATCTTTCTTCACGCGCACGCCCCAGAATGGCGGCCTCGGAATATTTGGTGCATCGCTTACCACGGCACTGCGCTCGGCGAATACCGGACCAGTCTCCTCATCCACAGCTGCGGCTTTGGCATATTCCTTCACCGTGCGCCCCTCCCGCAGCCGTGCATCGCGCTGTCCGTTGGAAGACGCCAGATCCTCCATGATGTGCAGGCCTGAAAACGCATCATCCGCATAGAACACCGCATTGGAATACTCGCGCCGCAGATCGTCCTCTACATACTTGCGCGTTAGTGCCGCTCCTCCGCAGATCACAGGAAAATCCAGCTTCTGCCGCTCCAAATCCTGTATGACGTACTTCATCTCTAGCGTGGACTTCACCAGTAACCCGCTGAGCCCGATGGCGTCGGCTTTATGTTCCAGCGCGGCTCGGATGATCGTGTCACCCGGCTGCTTGATTCCCAGGTTCACCACACGAAAACCGTTGTTGGTGAGAATGATATCGACCAGATTTTTGCCGATATCGTGTACGTCGCCCTTCACCGTGGCCAACACGATTGTGCCCTTCTGCGACCCGCTCTTCTTCTCCATCTTGGGTTCGAGATAGGCCACTGCCGCCTTCATCACCCCCGCCGAATCGAGAACCGATGGTAGCTGCATCTTGCGCGCGCCGAACAGATCGCCCACCGTGCGCATCGCATCCAGCAGCACCGTGTTGATCAGATCCAATGGGGTGTACTGTTGCAAAGCGTCTTCAAGTAATACTTCAAGGGTCTTGCGATGTGCGCCATCGCCGACCGCCTTCTCGCCGTTAATAATGGCAAATTTAAGTTTGTCCTCGACCGAGAGTGTCTCCACGTGTGCCGTGGTCGTCGCCTGGGGCTTGCCCTTCAAACCGGCAAAATGGTTTATGTATTTCTGCAGCGGGTCCCCGTCGGATGTGTCGCGATAAATTAGCTTGCGTGCAAGCTCCACCTCTTCTTGAGGAATTTTGTACAGTGGGTAGATCTTGGTGTAGTTAACGATGGCCAGGTCGAGGCCATGATCCACCGCCTCGTGCATAAAAACGCTGTTCAGCACGCGCCGCGGATACACATCGAGTCCGAAAGAAATATTGCTGACCCCGAGAATTGTCTTCACTTCAGGCAGCTCTTGCTTAATTCCTTTGACCGCCTTGAGCGTCTCCATACCCGCGTTCCGGTACTCTTCCTGTCCGGTTGAAATTGGCAGCGTGAGCGCGTCGAAAATCAATTCCACCGGACGGATGCCGTATTTCTGCGTAGCCAGTTCATGGATGCGTTTCGCGATGGCAACTTTCTTATCGGCGGTCAGCGCCATTCCATCTTCATCGATCGTGAGTGCGATCACCGCCGCGCCAAACCTCTTCGCCATGGGCAGGACTTTCGAGGTGCGCTTCTCGCCGTCTTCGAGGTTGATCGAATTGATGATTGCTTTGCCCGGAATGCGTTTTAGCGCCTCTTCTACCACGTCGGCTTCGGTACTATCGACCAGCACCGGCGCCGGGACGCGAGTCGCGATCTTTTCCAGAATGGATGTGATGTAGCCCTTCTCGTCCTCGCCCACAATGGCGCAGCACAGGTCGAGCATGTGCGAGCCTTCGTTGACCAGCTTCTTCGCCAGCGCGAGTATGTCGTCGTATTTCTTGTTCCGGACGAGATTGCGGAAGTGCTCGACCCGCGTCGTCGTATTCAATTCCTCGGCCACGATCAGAGGCTTGGGATCGAGATTACGCGCTTGAGGCGGCGCCCACCGGCTTCACGTCGCGCGTTGCCGGCTCTACGCCCGAGACCGCATCCACCACGGCCTTCAGATGCTCAGGAGTAGTTCCGCAGCAGCCGCCCACGATGCGCACGCCATAGTCCGCCACGAAATGTTTGTGATACTGCGCCAGGTCTTCGGGCTTGAGCTTGTACACTGCGCGCCCGCCTTCGTTCTGTGGCAGGCCGGCGTTGGGCAGAACCGAAACATCTTTGGTGCAGTTGACCCCAAGATAGCGGACGGCATCGTTCATCTCCACCGGTCCGGTAGCGCAGTTCAGGCCGATCACATCCACCTCGAACGGCTGGAGTGCGGTCAGCGCGGCGCCGATTTCGGTGCCCAGCAGCATCGTGCCCGTGGCTTCAAGTGTTACTTGAACCGTGACCGGCAGGCGCTTCCCTGCTTTCTGCATCGCGTCGAATACGCCTACCAGCGCGGCTTTTGCCTGCAGCAAGTCCTGGCAGGTCTCGACCAGCAGAACATCGACGCCGCCCTCGATTAAGGCGCATGCCTGCTCGGTATAGGCGGCGGCCATGTCGTCGAACTTGATGTGTCCCAAAGACGGCAGCTTGGTCGTCGGTCCAATCGAGCCAGCGACAAACCTCGGCTTGTCTGCGGTCGAAAACTGCTGCGCGACTTCCCTGGCAATCTTCGCCGCAGCAATGTTGATCTCGGCGACTTTATCCTGAAGGTCGTATTCCGCCAGCACCACACGCGCGCCGCCAAAGGTATCTGTCTCGACTACATCGCAGCCGACGCTCAGAAAACTCGCGTGAATATCCTTAATGATGTCGGGCCGGCTGAGGACCAGAAGCTCATTGCAGCCCTCCTTGCCCCAAAAATCATCCACACTGGGATTGCGCGTCTGGATGTTCGTACCCATAGCGCCGTCGTAGATCACGACCCGCTCACGAACGGTTTGTAGAAAATCAGCCATTCTTCTTGGGGCAATTCTTCTTAGTTAGCAGGCGGCGGATTACCAGCTTCTTA
>QIAR01000499.1 GCA_003225595.1 Acidobacteriota bacterium
TAGATTCAATCGGATAGTTCGCGAACAGATGTCCCAGGGATCCGACAGCAATCGACCTCGGGACTGATCGTCGTGTCGGAGCCTACTGCTGAGGGTGCTGAAGGTGGTTGTCTTTGTAAAAACAGGCTGCAGAGAAACTCATTTTGTCACCTCAGGGGCTAAAGAGGCTGTGTCACACACAGCCTCTAAAGCCCTCATTCGTTTGAGTGCACTTATCGCAGCGCTCAAGCGCTGCGCCACCCAAAAACTCTGAAAAGCAGCCTGTTAAAAACCGCGCAGACTTGACTACATTACCAATCCGTTCCGACATCACTCCAGGTCCCGCCAGTTTGGACCCACACCGATCTCCACCAGCAAGGGCACATGCAGCGGATGCACGTTCTCCATCTCTTCCCGTACCAGCGCGCGCATGGTTTCGATTTCAGGCTCAGGCACCTCGAACACCAATTCGTCGTGCACCTGCAATGTCATTCTTGATTTTAGTCCGCGATCGCGCAACGCCGTAGCAATGCGAATCATCGCCAACTTGATAAGGTCGGCTGCGGTCCCTTGGAGGGGCGTGTTCACCGCTGTGCGCTCGGCGAATCCGCGCTGATTTGCATTCTTGCTGTTAATATCTGGAATCGGCCGCACCCGTCCGAATAGCGTTTTCACTCTCTGCTCGCGCCGTGCTTCCTCGAGAGTCTTGTCGATAAAGGCGCGCACGCCCTTGTACTTCTCGAAGTAGGCGTTGATGAATTGTTTGGCGACGCTGGTTTCTATGCCCAGATTTTGAGATAGACCAAACGGGGAAAGCCCATAGACGATGCCGAAGTTTACTACTTTGGCTTGACGCCGGTGTTCTGAAGTAACCATCAGCGGAGGCACACCGAACACCTGTGAAGCGGTTAACGTGTGGATGTCATCGCCACGCCGGTAAGCTTCCACCAGCAGCGAGTCCTTCGAGAAGTGTGCCAGCAGCCGCAGCTCGATCTGCGAGTAATCCGCAGCCAGCAACACGTGGCCCGGCTCGGCGGTGAATGCAGCTCGAATCTCGCGTCCCAGCTCGGTTCGAATCGGAATGTTCTGCAGGTTGGGATTCGCTGACGACAATCTTCCAGTGGCGGTCCCCGTCTGACCGAATGTGGTGTGCAGCCGTCCAGTCGTCGGGTTCAGCAGCGCCGGCAATGCGTCCACGTAAGTAGATTTCAGTTTTGAAAGCTGCCGGTACTCGAGCACTCGTCGCGGTACTTCGTGGGTTAACGCGAGTCCTTCCAGCACGTCTACAGCGGTGGAGATCGTCTTTCCCTTGCCATACTTCACCGGCTTGGGCAGATTCAGTTTATTGAACAGCACGTCGCCCAATTGCTTAGGCGAATTGATATTGAACTCGATTCCCGCGAGCTGGTAAATCTCCTCTGCCTTGACCTCGACTTCACTCTCCAACCGCGAAGACATTTCCGCCAGGACTTTCCTGTTTATCTTGACGCCCGCCTGCTCCATGCGCGCGAGCACCGGGACCAGCGGTAGATCGATTTCTTCATAAACCTTGGCGAGGCCCGCCTCTTGCACTTCGCGTTGCAGCGCGGTTGCTAAGCGTCCCGTGATGTCTGCCGATTCGGCAAGCGTCCCACTAAGCCGCAAATTGAATCTGCGCAGCGCCACTTCTGCCAGCTTGTGCGAAGCATAGGTGGGATCGAGCAAGTAGGAATAGAGCATGGAATCATGCCTTACTCCGGAGAGCGTGATTCCTGCAGTCTCCAGGGCATGTAGGGCTGCTTTGTAATCGTGGACAGCCTTTGCTATGGAGGTGTCCCGGAGCGCGGCTTTCAATCTCTCGGTCGCATCGGGCGCCTCTAGAGGAACCGTCACCGCGGCCCCCGCTGCTGACGAAAGCGCGATGGTGTGCGTCGGTGTCGAAAGTTTTTCGGAGGAAATTCCAGAACCTAAGGGCAATATGCCATCCTGGAGTTCTTCCTCCTCGTTCTGCTCTTGTTCTTCAAGGGGAGCGGCAACCGTTTCGACTGCCACGGCGAGCACGCCGCTCTTTGGTATAGCTTTCAATACCGCATCAACATCCGCCGCCGACTTTGCTTCCGTGTAGTGTCCGTCTCTTACCTCTACGGTGGGGAGCAGTTCTTTGAGTAGCGAAGTAAATTCCAGTTCGGTGAACAGTTGCCGCAAGGTCTCGATGTCCGGCTCAACCGCTCTCATTGCTTCGGCGTCGAGATCGATGGGGACGTTGGTGTCAATCGTTGCCAACTGCTTACTTGTGAGGACTACCTCGCGGTTGTTCTGCAGCGACTCGCGATAACTCTTCCTTTCCACCTCTGCCGCCCGCTCCAGCGCCTGCTCAACCGTACCGAAGCGCTTGATTAGCTCGACCGATCCCTTATCGCCTATCCCCGGCGCTCCGGGAATGTTATCTATGGTGTCGCCGCGCAATGCCATCACGTCGACCACTCGCTCCGGGGGTACTCCCAGAATCTCTTCAACCTTGGCTGCATCGCAAATCAGATTGTCTTTGGGCGGGTTAAGTACGCAAACCTTGTCATTCACCAGTTGCAGCATGTCCTTATCGCTAGAAACCACGAATACCGAATAGGATTTGGCTGCCGCCTTTCGCGCGAGTGTGCCAATCACGTCATCCGCTTCGTAACCCTCGGATTGGAGGATGGGAATCCGATAAGCCTCCAGCGCCCGCCGGATGTATGGCACCTGCTGTGACAAATCCTCCGGCATCTCTTTGCGATTGGCTTTGTAGCCCCGGTATTCGATCTCCTGGAAGGTCTGGGTCTTGATGTCAAACTTACGCACACTCGTGATGGCGCCCGCCTGCTCGTCACGGAAGGTCGGCGCGCCCACATCAAAAACCGCGGCCAGGTATTCGGGCGAGAAGTCGTCGCGCAACTTGCGCAGCATATTGACGAAAACAAATGTCGCAGAAGTGGGGATACCTGTCTTGGTCGACATTGGCCGCTGCCGTGCCATCGCGTGGTAGGCACGGAAGATGAAGGACATCGCGTCGATGAGGAAAATGCGGCCTGTTCCAATTGCCGTCGCTCGCGTCTTCTGAACAGAAGAAAGCTTGGGCGCGACCAACGTGGGCCCAGCTTCAGCAGGTTTGGTCGAAGTTTTGTTTCTGGAGGGCAACAGATAAGTTTAGCAGGAAGCAGTTAGCAGTTAGCAGCTAGCACTTAGCAATTAGCACTGAGCTTCTGCAAAGAGGCAGACCCGGCGATAATCCTGGCGAATCGTCCAAGACAGCGAAACCCTACCCAAGGAACTCAATTACTAAATGCTAACGGCTGCTCTTACTCGGCTTGCCGTACTCGGTCGTGTAGTGCAGTTTGATCTCTCCGCATGTGCCCTGCTCGGGCGAATAGACTACGCAGCTGTCGAAGGGGCGTGAATACACGTGCAGGCTCACTGCTCGCTGGTTAAACTCCCGCGGATTGTACACGCGGTGCACGGGCTGGAGCGGATCGACCGCACAGGGATGGCTCGAGTTCATCTCGAATGTATTGGCTGTTTCTAACTGGCACTTTCCTTGATCTAGTTTCTGATAAACAAGACGATAATTCTCCACCAGCAATCGCCCGATGGGCACCGCCATCCAGCAGTTCTGATCACGATGGTTGTGAACTGAGCTTGCTTGTCCCACTTCCCAGCATATGGCGATCAGTTCATAGAGGACAGTCTTGTCGATCAGATTTCGCGTGTAATGCTGGCGATCCCACGCCAGATAGGGCTCCAGCGTCTCCGGCGCAACCGGGGATTTCTCCAGAAAACTGGCGATCTCTTCAGTGTGGGTGAAGGCCGATTCGGAGAACTTTCGCAGACCGGCCACGAAATCTTCGATCGAAACCTGCTTCGACATTGCACCTGTACTCATGTCTCGCCCTGCCCTCGTGCAAAGTATATCGCCTTGCCGGCGGGTTTTTCCAAGTCCTTGCGCTATTCCTCTCAGTTTGTCTGCGAGTTGAAGGCCGAAATTAGTGAGTTGCTGCAACGTCTATGAGAACAGTGAGCTGCGTCGAACCGTGAGCTATTCCACAAACATGCAGTCACCATACGAATAGAATCGGTACTTCTGCTCAACCGCGTGTTTGTAGGTTTCGAGAACCTGCTCCCGGCCGCCAAAGGCGCACACCAGCATCAATAGAGTCGATTGCGGCAAGTGGAAATTCGTCAATAAGGCGCCTACTACTCGAAACTGATATCCGGGATAGATAAATAAATCCGTCTCGCCGCTGCCTGCGGTAAGTTGTGCATTCGCCGACCGGCTGGCAGAAAATTCCAAGGTGCGCACCGTGGTCGTTCCCACGGCCACTACACGTCGGCCGGCCGCAATTGCGGCGTTAATTCTCGTGGCCGCCTGAGGCGAGATTGAGCACCACTCCCGGTGCAGCGTATGCCGCTCCACATTTTCCACACGCACTGGCTGAAAAGTGCCGAGCCCGACATGAAGCGTAATCT